>JAFAEB010000342.1 GCA_023424235.1 Bacillota bacterium | reverse complement strand
TACTTGTAAGAAGTATTTCACCAGCACCTAATTCTTCTACTTTCATAGCCCATTCAATTGCATCAATTCCCATATCAACTCTTCCACCATTTTTATATATATTATAGCCACTATTATCTGAACGTCTTTTCGCATCAATAGCAACTACTACACATTGACTACCAAATTTTAATGCTGCTTCTGATATTATGGTGGGCTCCATAATAGCTGCGGTATTGACTGCCACCTTATCGGCACCTTCTCGTAGAACAAGTTTAAAGTCCTCAACACTGCGTATCCCTCCACCTACAGTAAATGGGATAAATACAGTTTCTGCAACCTTTCTAACCATTTCTAGTTGAATTGCTCTTGCATCACTAGTTGCGGTTATATCTAAAAATACAAGTTCATCTGCTCCTAGTTCATTATAAGTGGCTCCAACTAAAACGGGATCCCCTGCATCACATAAGTTCATAAAATTTACACCTTTTACAACTCGTCCATTATGAACATCTAAACATGGTATAATTCTCTTTGTAAACATACAGACCTCTTTTCTCTATAAGCTTATTAATTTCCGATATAATAAATTAAACGAATAAAGCATTATAATTCTATCTTACTTGCTAAACATAATTCTTTAAACTTAGGTAATGTTTCAATCCAGTCACAAAAGCTACGCCACTCAGGAAGTCGATGGTTCTTTCTTTGGTGATAAATGGTTTTTAGTTGTCTATAATTAGTTGACATACCAGCAGTAAGTTCAAATCCTGATGGATTGGAGTAAAGTAGTTTTAAATAATCCTCAGGATTTTGTGTTTTATTGTATGTTTCTTTCAGTTCATTCATAATAGCAATAATTCGCTTATCTACATATTGATTGTATTGTTCCTCTAAATCAAATTTTGCTATTCGATGCATTGTTGATTGTGATGAGATAAACTCTATAAAGTGATATCTTTGTAATTCAACCCAGGCTTTATTCGAAAAGGTTAAATCAAATTGTACAATAATGCCATTTAAAAAATTGTCATGTCCTGAATTCATAGCTGCATTACCAAGATTAATGACTGTTTTCGTAATATCACTATTAACAGCCGCAGTGTCAGTTGCCATTGGGTATTTACTACACTTTATTGCATTCTCTAATCCAAATACTTGAACATTATCTATTTTCATATTAATATATCCTTCTTATCATGTAACTAATTTATATTGTTTATTGCTTCTCTTAGACAGTTGCAAAGTTACTAAGTATCTTAAGACCAACTTCACCACTCTTTTCTGGATGAAACTGGCACCCATATATATTATCTCTATGAACTGATGCATGAATAGTAACTCCATATTCAGTCTTAGCTATTACTTCCGTCTCATGTTTTGCCTTTAAATAGTATGAATGTACAAAGTACATATAGGAATTATTAGATATGCCTTCATACAGTTTAGCATCTGGATTAATATCCAGTGAATTCCAACCGATATGTGGTATTTTAAGTCCTTCTATACTAGGTATACGTTTTATATCGCCATCTAATATGCCAAGGCCTAATACACCTTCACTTTCAGCACTTCCACTAAACAACAATTGCATTCCAAGGCAAATCCCTAGAAAGGGCTTATTACTATGGATAATTTCGTGAATTGGTTCTATAAGGTCATAACTAGTTAGCTTATGCATTGCATCTCCAAAAGAACCTACTCCAGGCAATATAACTTTATCAGCTTTTAATAGTTCTTTTCTATCTCTTGTTATTATGGTCTCCTGCCCTATCCTATGAAGAGCATTCTCAACATTTCTTAAATTACCTGCATCATAATCTATAATAGCTATCATCTTAGTGTCCTTTCTATTAGGTCTTATATTATTTATACATTATAACAGAAGTACTATCCTAAGACAACTTTAATGTACTACTTTATTAAAGTTAATTCAACTAACAAAAGCTTTAAATTATAATGGAGTTTTTATATATCATAGGACGTATTATCCTATGATATATAAAAAAATGGTGTCACAAAATTTATCTTGTGACACCATAATCAATTACCATCTTAAAACTATGTAATTTAATAAACTCTAATCCATTTTTTCTAATACTAGTGTATGTACATTAATACTATATTCGGAAACATCTTCAATAGAGGTCATGGATGTTGCCTCTTTTTCAGTAATATTAAATTTATCTTCTAGCTCACCAACTATTGCATCTCTAAGTGTATTTAAATCTTCATCCACACCTAATTTGATTGCATGGTCTATGTATTGATCATATCTTTTAAGACCTTTAAATAAAGAATCTAAGGCTTTTGGATACTCTTTCATTTCATAATAATTCATGTAGGATTCTAATTGCTTATTTACATACATAACAGTAACAATTCTGTCATATAAGATTTGATCATTCTCTTTAAGTTCAACTCCATATATTTCATAATATGCGTCTGTATATCGTCCTTTTTCAAAATAGTCAGTAGCATATTTTACGCCTAATGAATATGTATATAAATTGGTTCCAAGTAAGAATAGTATAAAGATAGATCCTAATAAAAGAAATACCGCAGCAAATGCTTTTTTGTTAATTGGTTTATCTTCATCTTCACCAATTTCTTTCATTATATTATTAGCTTCTTTAATTTTATTCTTTGATAAAGCTTTCTTTTTGCTATCCTTAGTAGATACTTTTTTTGCTTTTTTCGTTGATTTCTTTTCATCATCTATAGTATCTACTTGTTTATTTTTTGCTTGCTTTTTATTAACTTTATCTTTTTTCTTTTTAGCTTTATCCTTACTCTCATTTGCATCTAATTTATCTTTACTAAAAAGTTTCTTTAAAAAGCTTTCTTTCTTTTCTTTGGACTTCTCTTTCTTAGAACTTAACGCCTCTTTTTTATTACTTATCTCTTTTCCATTGTCTGTAGCAGTAAAAGACTCCATGTCTTTATCTTCTAATGTATCGACTGCACTTAATACATCCGAAAAAATATCACTTAAATGATTTATATCCTGAGAAGATTCATTGTTTGACTTATAACTATTAATATCTAAATTATTCCTGTCGAAGTTATCGAGATCTAATTCATCTAATTCATCAATTTCTAACTTTTTTAGCTTAGCATCATTTTGCTCGAATTCTTCATTGGACCACATATCATCAATAGAAATTATGTCATTATTATCATCTTGTGTTGCAGCAAGTCCTTCATCAATATTCCATTCATCTACATTATCATCAAGTGCAAAAATTTCATCACTTTCTGAATCCTGAGCCCTTGTTTCTTCCTTGGCTGATATCATATCAAGTAGAGCTAATAAGTCATCATCTGTATCATCCTTTAATGGTATATCACTATTATCCACTTGAGATACATTAGCAAAATCATTATCCGAATAATCTTGCAACATTGCTAGAATATCATCGGGATCATCAAAGATTTCATCACTTTTATCATTTTGGTTATCTTCTCTCAATTTCATCCATCCTGTTATCCATATTTTTATCCAATTTAACCTTTTCTTAGTAAGTAAAGCTTGATAGGTAAAACCACTTAAAATTCTATCATAGTTATATTGATCTCACAATAAGTAGATTATACTAGTTTATCAATAATTTCTACTAAAGATCCTATCTCTGGTTTACTTACTTGAGCATCTGCACCTAACATTTCACCTTTACGTTTCATTTCATCGTTAATTAATGAAGAAAAAATAACAACTGGAATATGTTTCAAGTCAACATCATTTTTTATTAATCTTGTCAAATGATGTCCATCCATTTGTGGCATTTCAATATCAGTAATTATACATTTAACTTTTTGATTAACCGTATTATTATCTTTGTAATCATTCAATTTATCCCAAGCTTCTTTTCCATTGATTGTTGTTGTAATATTCGTATAGCCTGCTTCTCTTAAGCATTCTATTATTAAACTATTTAAGAAAGGAGAATCTTCTGCGATTAATATTGAAGCCTCATTTCTATTACGCTCTCCTAAAAACGTTATGTCAGAAGCCTTTACACCTGTTTCAGGGCTAATTTTAGCAATAATCTTCTCAAAATCTAATACAACTATTAATTTTTCATTCATTTTAACAATACCAGTTGCCACTGCGTTTATGGTATTATCTGGTTTATGAATGTCTTTCCAAGATATTCTATGTATTCCTAGAACACCATGGACATGGAACGCAACATTCACTTTATTAAAATTAGTTATGATTGTCATATCTACTTTTGATTCATTTATATCAGAGATGTTTAAATTTTTAGCAAGATCAATTATTGTTATTATCTCATCTCTAGGCATAAAAATTCCTTCAATACTTGGATGTGAATTAGGAATTGGAGTTGGTTTTTGATATGGCAGAATTTCTTTTACTTTAGCTACATTTATACCATAAAAATTATTTCCTAATCTAAATTCTAATAATTCAAGTTCATTGGTACCACTTTCTAATAAAACACTGTTACTCATAATTTTTCCTCCGTAGTGAAGTTCGATTTCTAATTGTATAATTTCATCTTAATATATATATTATATTATAAAATTTGACATTATTCAAACCAATTATCTAAAATTTTCATACTAATACATATTTCATGATAAAACAAATGTATACACTTTTAATTTTAATTTTATGAATAAGTAAGGGTATTAAACTGCGATGAAACTCTATAATAACCTCATATTCCAGATGCAAGTAAATAATTTACAAATCAAAAGTAATTATAGTAGTATTTTAGGGGTGTAGCTTATATAATAACAATATAGTTAAGTCATAATCGTTTACAATTGTGAATGATTATGTATTCGTCTTATATAGGGGGTGAAATATGAAAAAGATCGATTTACTTATAG
>JAFAEB010000285.1 GCA_023424235.1 Bacillota bacterium | reverse complement strand
CGTACTAGGCTTACCTTTACAGATGGATACACTAATAGGTGGTTCGGTGATGCCTTTATTACCAGGTGTTGCTATTACAAATGCGATACGTGATACCCTACAAGGTGATTATTTATCTGGTGGTGGACGAGCGATTGAAGCATTTGTATCAGCTGCCTTAACTGCCTCTGGTATTGGTATCGGCATGGCGTTCTTTTCCTTTGTTGCAGGTGGAGGTATATTATGATGATGCTTATTCAAGTTATTGGTGCATTTCTTGCAGTTATGTCGGTAGCCATTACATTTGGTGTACCAAAGAATTTCCTTGTCTATACTGGAATCGTTGGTGCTATAGGGTGGTTTATTTATTTGATATTTAAATATGCTGGAAGCTCTACGATTACTAGTATGTTTTTTGCAGCCTTAGTTGTAGCTCTAATCTCTCATAGTTTTGCAAGAATTTTTAAAGCACCAGTTACTTTATTTTTAATATCAGGAATTTTACCTTTAGTACCTGGGGTAGGAATGTATCGTATTGCATATAATTTAATTACGAATAATAATACATTAGCCATGTTTTATTTTAGTGAAACTATTCAAGTAGCAGGAATGATAGCACTAGCTATTTTCATAATGGATACTATTTTCAGAATCTTTCAGAAAAATTAAAAAAATCAATCTTTTCTTGCATTTTCTTGCAAATGTAGGTAAAATAATGGGGAAAGTTTTTTTACTTTCACCCCAATATGGTAACTGCTAGTGGGCTAAGATGGGAGCTAAGATGAGAATAGGATTATTAAGACACTTTAAAGTTAATTGTCCTCATAAAAAAATTATGACCTCCAAGGAATTTAGAGAATGGTCAGAACGTTATGAGACATCAAAGGTTATTAAAAAACATGTTGATATGTTTGGTATTGAATGGGATATCTGCTATGTTAGTGATTTGCCTAGAGCTATAACTACAGCAAAAGAAGTATATAGTGGCAATTTAATTATTGATAAATTACTTCGTGAAGTTGATAATGCACCATTTATACATAGTGAAAGAATTAAGCTGCCATTCGAGATATGGCATATATGTGGAAGACTAGCCTGGTATTTTAAATCAAAAAGTCAACCAGAAACAGTTGAAGGAACTAGAAGGCGAATTAATGCATTCCTAGATAGAATTGATTGGTCGAAAGAAAATGTTCTTATCGTATTTCATGGTTTTATGTTATATAATTTCCAAAAGGAATTAAGAAAACGTGGCTTTACAGGGGAAAAGGTTAAAGTTGTGAAAAATGGTGTACTATATCAGTATATCAATGAAGAACCTGTGAAAGTGAAAGAATAATATGAAAATAACTGTTATAAGTGTAGGTAAAATTAAAGAAAAGTATTTTACTATGGCAATTGAGGAGTATAGTAAGAGATTAACTAGATATTGCAAATTAGATATAATTGAAGTGAATGATGAAAAAACGCCTGATGATGCTAGTGAAGCAACAGAAAATCAAATTAAAAAAGTTGAAGGCGAACGAATACTGAAACATATAAAAGATGGTTACGTTATTGCTCTTTGTATTGAAGGTAATATGTTATCTTCCACAGAGTTAGCAAGCAAGATAGAACAATTGGCTACGATGGGTTCTAGCCATCTTATATTTATTATAGGTGGGTCTCTTGGACTTAGCAATGAGGTTTTAGATAGAGCTGATTATAAATTAAGTTTTTCTAAAATGACATTCCCCCATCAGATGATGAGGTTTATTTTGTTAGAACAGATATATAGGGCTTATCGAATTAATTCGAATCAACCTTATCATAAATAATGTGAAGGAGTATTAGCATGGAACACTTAATTATCCCTAGCGGGTATAAAGCAAACATAGGTATTAAAGATACGGAAATTGGAATCAAAGAAATTAAAGATTTCTTTGAAAGAGAATTAGCGAAGCAATTAAATTTAACAAGAGTCTCAGCACCTTTATTTGTAAAGCCGGATACTGGTTTAAATGATAATCTTAATGGTGTAGAAAGACCAGTTAGTTTTGGTATAAAAGAACAAAATGATGCAGAAGTAGAAATTGTTCATTCTCTTGCTAAGTGGAAGAGAATGGCCTTAAAACGATATGGTTTTACCCATGGTGAAGGTTTATATACAGATATGAATGCGATTCGAAGAGATGAGGATACCGATAATATTCACTCTATCTTTGTTGACCAATGGGATTGGGAAAAAATTATTACGAAAGAAGAGAGAAATGAAAGTACGCTAAAAGAAATCGTTAACAAAGTCTATCGTGCTCTTAAGAATACAGAAAGCTATATTGCTACGAAATATGATTATATTAACGAAATCCTACCAGAAGAAATATATTTTATTACATCACAGGAATTAGAGGATACATATCCTGAATGTACACCAAAAGAACGTGAGTATAAAATAGCAAAATTAAAAGGTGCCGTGTTTATTATGCAAATTGGTGGCAAATTACGTTCTGGTGAAAGACATGATGGAAGGGCTCCTGACTATGATGATTGGAAACTAAATGGAGATATTATCGTTTATTATCCTGTATTAGATATAGCCCTTGAATTATCTTCAATGGGAATTCGTGTTGATGAAGATTCCTTAAGAGAACAATTAGAAATTAGTGGAGAATTAAAACGAGCAGAATTGCCATTTCAAAAGGCGCTTTTAAATAAAGAATTACCATATACAATTGGTGGGGGAATTGGACAATCTAGAATCTGCTTATTCTTCCTAAGAAAAGCCCATATAGGGGAAGTTCAATCATCTATTTGGCCGGATGAAATTGTTGCTTTTGCAGAAGAGAATGGTTTGTATTTATTATAATTATTTAAAATATGACTAAGAGGTGTTGTAAGATAAGTATCTTAATGTCTGTATTTGAGCCAAATAGTTATATAGAAAGCCTATAAAAGGGTTGTATATAGTAGATAATAAGTTAGCATAGGCAAGGTGCTTATTATCTGTATAGTACAACCCTTTTTGATTGACTCTATAATGGAGTTTCGGTATTAATTTAGATTTTCTTTGTATTAATAATAGACCTTTGTTTTGCAAATCATGGTAAGCCATTAAAAAAAGTATGCTCAATGAATGTTTTTATACCAATAAAAATTAAGATACTTCCTCCAAATAGTTCTGCTTTATCTTTTAATAATGAGTCGAATCGTTTTCCAAGAAAAATACCAAAAGAGCAACAAAGAAAAGTTATTATACCTATACTACTAGCAGCAAAGATAATGTTTGACTTCGTAACAGCGAAGCTTATTCCTACTGCCAGTGCATCTATACTTGTAGCAATACCCTGCATAATTAATAGCTTATATGTAAAATCCATTGATATACAGTCATCTTCTACATTCTGTGCAGATTTAACTCCTTCTTGGATCATATTAACTCCTATAGCACCTAGAAAAAATAAAGCAATCCAATGGTCAAGAAATACGATGGTTTCAAGAAAAACATTTCCGAATAGAAAACCCAGCAAAGGCATTACAGCTTGAAATGCACCAAAAGTAAATACAGTTAAAAACATATCTAGTTTTGAAAGCTTCTTATAACACATTCCATTCGTGACAGAAACTGCAAAGGCATCCATCGCAAGTCCTAATGATATTAGTATTATAGTAATAACACTCATTTCTTCCTCCTAAATATGAAAAGTATTCAATAGCAATTTACATCGATCAGCTTTTTAACACAACAATACATATTACAAGCAAGTTGAAAAAAGATATGTTTATAAGTCATGTTTATATAAGTTTATATAGTATATTAAATCACATAAAACATTTATGTTATGAAAAAAGAATTGTAGAGTAATATATATATAATTTACAATTTTATACTATGAAATTTAGCTTTAAGACTACCTAAAAATGTTATAATTTTAATCAGATCTTAACATTGTTTTTTATATTTATTGTGATATAATCATTAGATAATGTACAAGTATATTTGATAGACAGAAAGGATAACGAAAGTTAAGATTATGAAGATTGTAATTGTCGGTGATGGTAAAGTAGGAAATACATTAATGAGGCAACTATCCAAAGAAGGGCATGATATCGTCATTATAGATAATAAAACAGAAGTTCTAGAAAGAACATTAAATAGCTATGATATAATGGCTATCGAAGGAAATGGTGCGAGCTATTTTATTCAAAAACAAGCTGGTGTTGATAAAGCAGACTTACTTATAGCTGCAACATCAAGTGATGAGTTAAATATGCTTAGTTGTATGGTTGCAAAAAAGTTAGGAGTAAAATATGCAGTATCAAGAGTAAGAAATCCAGAATACTCGGAACAAATCTATTTAATGAGAGACGAATTAGGTATTGACATGGTTATCAATCCTGAATTTACTGCGGCACAAGAAATTTCAAGAATATTAAGATTCCCTACAGCTTTACGAGTTGAAACATTTACAAGAGGGAAAGCTGAGTTGGTAGAAATAAAGATTCAAGAAAATTCAAAGCTAGATGGACAATCATTATCTACCCTTGCAATGAAATTTCAAGTGAAAATATTAGTTTGTGCTGTGCAAAGAAATTCAGAAATTATTATACCTACAGGTGAATTTGTTCTTAAAGCAGGTGATAAAATTAGTATAACGGCTACGGCTGGGGAAATACTACAATTCTTTAAGCGTGCTGGAATTCTTATGAATAAAATAAAATCTGTTATGATCGTAGGTGGTTCACGTATCGGTTATTATCTAGCTAAAATACTTTCAGAATCTGGTATGGAAGTTCAGTTATTAGAACTAAATAGAGAAAAATGTTTAAAGTTAAGTGAAGACTTACCAAGAGTAACAATCATTCATGGAGATGGAACGAATCATGATTTATTACTGGAGATGGGGATTGAAGACACAGATGCATTTGTATCTTTAACGAATATAGATGAGGAAAATATAATTCTATCTATGTATGCCATGAAGAAAGAAGTCCAAAAGGTAATAACAAAAGTAAATAAACTTTCCTTTACAAAACTTCTTGATGCGGATATGGCAGATGGTGTTATATCACCTAAATATCTAACAGCTAGCCAAATTGTAAGTTATGTAAGAGGCTTAGAAAATACAGTAGGATGTAATGTGCAGTCTTTACATCGAATTATTGGAAATCAGGTAGAAGTACTTGAATTTGCTATACATGTTATGGAAGATTTTATTGATGTACCTTTAAGAACACTAAAAATCAAGGAAAATATATTGGTTGCATGTATTATAAGAAATAATAAAACAATTATACCAGGTGGAGATGACACAATTCAAGTTGGTGATAATGTAATAGTTGTAACAACAATTCCTTTTTTACAAGATTTTATTGATATATTCATGTAAGACAGTGTTGTTATTACTTTACATAGGAGAAAATTATGAATAGAAAAATGATCGCTTATATTCTAGGTTATATTATAAAAGTGGAAAGCCTTTTGATGATTCCGTCTTTAATAGTATCCATCTACTTTAAGGAAACTGGTACAATAGCATTTTTAATTACAATTATATCTTTATTACTAATTGGAACAGTCTTAAGTTTAAAAAAACCAAGCAATCGTGTGATATACGCAAAAGATGGTTTTGTAGTAGTTGCGGCTTCTTGGTTATTATTATCAGCATTTGGTGCCATGCCCTTTTTTATAAGTGGTGAGATTCCAAATTATATAGACGCTTTTTTTGAAACGGTGTCAGGTCTTACTACAACAGGTTCTAGCATATTAACAGATGTAGAGGCATTATCCAGTGGTATGTTATTTTGGAGGAGTTTTACTCACTGGATAGGAGGAATGGGTGTATTAGTATTTGTTTTAGCAATTGTACCCCTTGCAGATGGACGATCGGTTCATCTTATGCGTGCAGAAGTACCGGGACCTACCTATGGTAAATTAGTTCCAAAACTGAAGAAAACTGCTATGATTTTATATGGAATCTACTGTGTACTAACTGTAGTTCTGATCATACTACTATTATTTGGTGGAATGAGTCTATTCGATAGTGCTGTCCATGCCTTTGGTACAGCTGGAACGGGTGGATTTGGTATAAAGAATAACAGTGTGGCTTTTTATGATAGTGCTTATATTGATATCGTTATTACAACTTTTATGATCATTTTTGGTATTAACTTTAATCTATTTTACTTCATTCTCTGTGGCAATTTTATGCAAGCATTAAAGAGTGAAGAATTAAGGTGGTTTTTAGGTATTGTTACGGCTTCTATTATTGCAATCTCTTTCAATATATTGCCGCAATATGGTGGGTTTATGAAAGCCTTAAGATATTCAGCCTTTCATGTAGCGTCGATTATTAGTACCACAGGATTTGCAACAGCAGATTTTAATCTTTGGCCTGAGTTTTCAAAAAGTATTTTATTTATACTTATGTTTATAGGGGCCTGTGCAGGTTCTACTGCAGGTGGTATTAAAATTGCTCGATTAATTCTAATATTTAAAAATATGGTATACCAAATAAAAAGTATGATTCATCCTAGGTATGTTAATGTAATACGATTTGAAGGAACAGTCATTGATAATAATATTATTCGGGAAACAAGTAACTATTTAACAATGTATGCATTTATCTTATTTTCCTCTTTCTTAATAGTATCAATCGATGAATTTGATTTCGAGACAACACTAACAGCCGTTGTAACTTGCCTTAATAATGTTGGTCCTGGTTTTGGATTAGTAGGTCCTATGGGTAACTTTTCAGGATTTTCAGGTATTTCTAAGATAGTACTGTCTTTTAATATGCTGATTGGTCGTTTAGAAATCTTTCCAATCATACTATTATTCACCCCATCCCTTTGGAGGAGACGAAAACAAAATAAGTAAGTATAAACTCTGATATGTATTTTGAGCATATCAGAGTTTTTTTTCATGAAATTACATCCTATGAAATAAAGCACTTGGTGAGGATGTAACGTAAAGTATAGGAAGTTATCACATATATGCGACGCATAAAGCGAGGCTTTGCGGCGCAAGGGTTTGCCTTTCATGCTCTTTGTTCTTATAGGTACATTAATTAGAAGAAGATCTAACAAGAGATTAGATAACACACTATAAGTTAGATGTTGTTCGTAAGAAGTTATTAGATGAATAACTAATAGTAAGGATAGATATCTAACTAAGAATATAGAAAACTCCTATTATTAAAATGACTAATAAAGTTAATTAATAAAATCAATGATTCCTTAGAAGTGCCATACTTACTGGTGTTATTCAATTAACTAGTTATCTTTAGAGAGCTATCTACTGTAAGTGAGTAGTATGTTACATATGATAATTGTAATTAATTATAAAAAATGGAAATATAATATTGACACTGAAACAATGTTATGTTATTGTAAATTTACATTCATAACAATGTTACGAAAGGAGGACATCGAACGATGTTAATATCTAAAAAAGATTTATTAGCTGAAACTGGAATATCCTATGGTCAGCTTTACAGATGGAAAAGAGAACGACTGATTCCAGAAGAATGGTTTATAAAGCAATCCTCCTATACAGGGCAAGAAACTTTTTTTCCCAAGGAATTAATTTTAGCTAGGATTAAAGCGATACAAGAGCTTAAGGATATATATTCCTTAGAAGAAGTAGCAAAGTTACTATCACCAGAGATTACGAATCATGGTTTTTCCTTAAAAGATTTTGAGGAAATGGAAGAGATAAGTACTCCCTTGTTACGAATCTTTAAAGAGGTTTTAAATAAAGAACTTGTTACTTATATGGAGCTTCTATTTATGATAATTTTACACCGTATTCAAGAAGAATATAGCATTAAAGTTGAGGATATAAAAACCATATTTGTTAATATCCATCCTAGATTAGAGTCTATGAAATCAACGGATTATATTCTCACAATCATAAAACTAGAGAGTATGTATTACTCTTTTCTAAACCAAGAAAAAGAGCAAATATTAATGGATCAAAGGTTTCATATGGTATGCAAGGTACGCATTGATGATATTTCCAGTGAAATACGAATTAAGTATAAAGATGTTTATGAATCGTATATGATAGGAAGTAAAAATAAATACCAAAGCAAAGCAGATGAATGGATTAAGAAGGAAGAACAATCCACTTTTGATAGTGAACATAGGCAAGAGGATGAGAATATTTATATAGGGGAAGTTATTTTTGATGATGATAATGGCGATCCTGAAGACAATAGGACGGATGGGACTAGTAGCAAACATAAGAAGCAAAAAGATGGCGATAAAATTGTATTAAAATTTAATAATTGGGAGGTTCGTTTATGAGAAGAAATATAGTATCTGTTGGTGAACAGGTGATAACAGGGGATGTAGGTAAAGTATATGCTGCAGGTGAGGTCAATATCAAAGATGCAGATGTGATTAAGTTAAATGGAGCTGGTGAGGTTAATGTTGAATATAGTTATATTGATGAAACAAAGTTAGCAGGTGAATTACGTGCAAAAAACAGTAGCTTTGGTACGGTACGAATTGCTGGCGAAAGTAATATGAGTGGAACTTGTAAGGCTGGTACTCTTGTTGCTATAGGTGAATTAAATGCTGAGGATTTGGAATGTAAGATACTAAGAAATTTTAGTGAGAAGTTTTCCTCTATTAACTCCAATACTTCATCAAAAAGATTTACATTTAAGAAGAATTTTGGTTTTGACTTTAATGACTATAATAAAAACAATCAATACAAATGGGATATTAACTTAGATTTAGGAAAAAGTAAAAAGCGAAATGACGAAGAGCACTCCAACATTAAGGTAAGTGGTGATAGTGAATACAAAGGTAATATTACAGCTGAAACCTTTGAAAATCTTTGTGATTTTTATTTAGACTTTAATTATAAATTTAAAAACATTATAAGCTTAAAACCATTGCATGCAAATGAGGTAATCGAATGTGAGCAGTTTTATAGTTTTAATCTATTAGATACAGAAGGTGTTAATGCTGAAAATATCATCATTCGTCCGATTGGAGATTCAAGAATTGGTCAAATAATGGGAAGTAATATTAAAATAACAAGTGAATTTAAGATGGATGATAAGTTTACGGATATTCCAATTTCTGTTGATGTAAGTACTATATTGAGAGAATGTAGTATGCCGGTTAATAGCATTAACATTGATAGTGTTGAAGGAGACAATATAGTAATATCTTACGCCAATGTAAATACTGTTTCAGGTGATAAGGTAGTAATAGGACCAAAATGTAATGTTAGAAGAGTTGAATATAGAGAGAGTATTGAGCTATCACAAGATGCTAAGGTAGAAGAAGTTGTAAAGCTTAGTTAGAAAGGGGTTCTAATATGAGAAAGACAATGAAAATTGATGGATTTGGCACTGTTTCAGGTGGTGAGTATGGGCGCTTAGAGATAGAGGGTGTCGGTAAAATTAAAGGAGATGTTAATGCTGATTTCTTAAGTATTAATGGAGTGGTAACAAGTAATAGTAGAATAGAAGGACAAGAATTATTATGTGATGGTGTTCTTAATTTAAGCGCATCCCTAATAGTTAGAAAAATATATATAGATGGTGTTATCAATCATTCGCAAGGTAACATAGAAAGTGATTTTATAAGCTGTGATGGAGTTTTAGATTCTAGGGGTGAAATCTCTACGGACTATTTAGAAGTTCATGGGTATATTAGTGCAAAAGAAATTGTAGGTGATAAGGTTGTAATTTATTATAAACCTAAAAAATACGAAGGTAGTGTATCTAATATAGTTAATATATTTACAGGAAAAAAAGATGTAAAGAATTATTATGATGTGTCGTTAATTGAAGCAACAACGATTGAAATACATGGACTTAAAGTAGATGCACTAAATGGTGATGATATTATAATTGGTGAAGGTTGCGAAGTGAAACAAGTAGAAGCTTCTAGCAGTTTAAAGATTCATCCATTAGCAAGAGTGGGAAAGGTAACTGGTGTAAAACCGGTATCATTTGCAGGTTAGTATCGTCTATAAAGGGGTTAAACATTTATTTAACCCCTAATTTTTAGAGAGGTGTTTGTGAATAATATGGAGCAAAAAAGGCAATATAGCGTATTTCAAAATCTAAAGTACATTATAAAAAATAGTTTTAAAATAGATAAGAGAGTTTTTATTTATTTTGGAGTGTTTACTATAATATCTTCTATATACCCATTTATTAATATAATTTTTCCAAAGTATATACTAGATGAGTTAATGTTTTCGCAGAATGTTAGAAAACTAGTTGTATTACTATCAGTGTTTTTCCTTAGTACATCATTTTTAGGCTTCTTTATCTCTTTATTACAAGGTGCAACCTATCCAAGACTAGTTAATATTCGTCTTAAATTTATGGGGAAATTAATTGATAAATGTTTAGAAACTGACTATAAAAATACGGAAGATCCAGATTTCTTAAACGCTCTTGATACGTCAGAAAGAGCGATTGAAAATGATGATAATGGATTAGAAGGAATATTGCATAAATTATTTTCTCTTGGTGGAGGATTGATAACCTTAGTTGGCTATATCGTTATGATTGGTAGATTAAATATATTCATTTTGCTGTATATATTAATTAGCGTCTCACTTACTTATTATCTCACATTAAAGGTTAAGAAGTATGAACATAATCGGGAAGGAGAGATTTCAGAAGTAGAAAGGCGAACAAACTATATCTATAATCTAATGTATGACTTTAGTTACGGAAAGGATCTTAGAATCTTTGGATTAAGAGAATGGATTGCTAATTTATTTGAAGATTTTAAGGCGAAAAGATTTGGTATATCAAGAGATGTCAAAATGAAGCAATTAAAAATAGGATTTATCGATTGTATTCTACTACTTATACGAGAAGGTATTGTTTATGTATATCTTATTATTATGGTTTTAGACAATAGACTAAGCATTGGTAGTTTTACCATGTATTTTGCTGCAATTGCTAGTTTCGCAAGTACTATGACTTTGATTATGACAGATGTAGCTCATATTAATGCACAGAATCTTTACATAAATGATTTAAGGACCTTTTTAGAAAGAAAAGAAGAATCGGAAGCTCTTAATCCTAAAAAGCTACCTGGTGGGCCTTATGAAATCGAATTTAAAAATGTTTCTTTTAAGTATCCTGGAAGTGAGACTTATGTTTATGAAGATATCTCATTTACTATCAAAGCAGGTCAAAAACTTGCAATAGTAGGTCATAATGGTGCTGGAAAAACAACTCTTATTAAATTATTGTGTCGCATGTTTGAACCAGATTCTGGTGAGATTTTATTAAATGGAATTAATATTAAGGAGTTTGCAAAAAAGGATTATTTTCAGTTATTTCAAGCGGTATTTCAAGAAATAAAAACAATGGCCTTCTCTGTGGCGGAAAATGTAGCAGCTACAGAGGATAATATTGATAGAGAACGAGTATTAGAGTGCCTTCAAAAAGCTGATATGAAAGAAAAGGTGTTAGCACAAAAGAAGGGTATTGATACTAGTATGCAAAAAATTTTAGATGATGATGGAGTAGAGTTTTCAGGTGGAGAAACGCAGAGAATCATTTTAGCTAGAGCCTTGTATAAAAACGGAGGTATTGTTATTCTAGATGAGCCTACGGCTGCACTTGATGCTTTGGCAGAAAAGAATATATATGAAAAATTTAATGAAATGGTACAAAATAAAACATCGATCTTTATTTCTCACAGGTTGGCTAGTACAAGTTTTTGTGACGTTATCGCTATGTTTGAAAAAGGAAAACTTATCGAGTATGGAAGCCATGATGAATTATTGGAGTTGAATGGAAAATATGCAGATATGTTTCGAGTTCAAGCTCAATATTACCAAGAGGATGTAGAAGAACTAGAAGATCTTTGTCAGAAAGAAATTGCTATATAAAGAAAGGGTTATAAGTATGAATAAAAAATCTGGTGATAAAAGGAACAAAAAAGATAGAAACCTAAAGGATGACTTTAAAGTATTGGTACATTTTTTAAAGTTAACTCATAGAATTAAAAAAAGTTATATCCCTCTTACAGTACTCTCAGCAGTATTTGGTGCTATTACTCCCTTTCTTTCAATCATTATGCCCAAATTTATAATTGATGAATTATTAGGTCAAAAAAGAAGTCTTTATTTTTTTGTATATATAATCATATTAATACTTGGTAATGGAATACTGAATATACTAAATAAACTTCTAACGAATAAGATTCAATTATTAAATATTGAAGTGGTTAATGGATTAGAACTACATTTAGGTAAGCATATTATGAACATGGATTTTGAGAATCTAGAAGATCCTAAGATACTAGATATGAAAGAACAAGCAATTTTTCCAATTAATAATCAAGGTGCAATATGGCGAATGATGGATGCAATATTATCCATGATTCGAGTAGGAATTACACTGATAGGTCTTGCAACGATTCTATCGATTTTAAATCCTATTATTATCGTTTTATTTATCGCTATGACAATAATAAGCAGAGTATTGAACAAAAAGGCACAAAAAATTGAATATGATTTTACCATGAAACTGATACCCCTTAATCGCAAATTTGCCTATTATGGTAGTTTATTTAGCGATTTTTCAATGGCTAAAGATATTAGAATCTATAATTTAGCACCTTATATGAGTAAAAAGGTTTATAATTATATTGATGAATGTGTCACTTATATTAATAAAAGTATGACTAGATCAGCTGTTTATGTAGGATTTAATAAAATAATTATTATGTTTGAAATGATTTTATTATATGGTTATATGGTATTAAAAGTTTTAGAAAAGAGTATATCCATAGGTGATTTTTCAATGTATATAGCATCAGGTACAAATTTTACTGATAATATGAATGCATTTACAAGTAACTTTATTCGATTTCGTCAAATGTGTGTTTATTTGGATACCTATTTAAAATTTGAGCAATTACCAAAAAGAAATCGATTAGGTAAGAGTGAAATCACTGATAAAAAAGAGATTGCTATTGAATTTAAGCATGTATATTTCAAATATCCAAGAAGCGAAGAGTATGTATTAAAAGATATTAACATTAAAATTAATAAAGGTGAAAAATTATCTGTTGTTGGACAAAATGGTGCTGGTAAGACTACATTTATTAAATTACTATGTAGATTGTATGAGCCAGAAAAGGGTGAGATATTACTAAATGGAAAAAATATTAATGAATATAGTTATGATGAATATATGAATTTGCTAGCTGTAGTATTTCAAGATTATAAACTATTCTCATTTACATTAAAAGAAAATATAGCTTTTCATAATGCTAATAAAGTTAGAGATGAAGAAATAATTGAAGTATTAAATAAAGTGTCACTAAATAATAAGGTGGATGAGTTAGAAAAAGGGATTCATACTTCTCTCTATAAAAACTTTGATAAACAGGGTACAGACTTATCTGGAGGGCAAGCTCAAAAGTTATCCATTGCCAGAGCTCTTTATAAAAATTCACCAATTGTTATTTTGGATGAACCAACAGCAGCTCTTGATCCTTACGCAGAATATGAAATTTATACATCCTTTAATCAGCTCATAGGTAACAAGATGGCTATCTATATTTCCCACAGACTATCTAGTTGTAAGTTTTGTGATAAGATTGCAGTGTTTGACAAAGGGGTATTAAGTGAGTATGGTACGCATAAGGAACTAGTAGACTTAGGCGGTAAGTATAGTGAAATGTGGAATGCGCAAGCAATGTACTATGTATAATTTATCATATTAACATAATGCTAAATTAGAGTGATGATGTCTGAAAGAACAATGAAATACAAGCTTTTCGAAATGGTAAAAATTAATAGTATGAACCCATTGATGAAAAAAAATACATTAAATATGAAAAAAAATAAAAAAAGTACTTGAAATTTTTTTTGAACGTGATACAATACTAAGCATTAATATAAGTTTTAACTTATAAATATAAGTTGCGGAGGAAATTATATGAAGAAGAAATTTGGTTTAATGCTTTTTATGGTATGTTCATTAACTTTAGTAGCATGCGGTACAAAAAATACAGGTGATTCTGATAAGAAAGAAAAATTAATTGTTGGTACAGAAGCAGGATTTGCTCCATATGAGTATATGGAAGGTGATAAGGTTGTTGGTATTGATATGGATATTGCACAAGCAATTGCTGATTCCCTTGATATGGAACTTGAGATTAAAAACATGGACTTTGATGGTGCTTTATTAGAAGTACAACAAGGTAAAGTTGATTTTGTTGCTGCAGGTGTATCAATTGATGAAGAACGTGCAAAAGTTATGGATTTTTCTGATGAATATGTAGAATCAATTGAAGTAGTAGTTGTGAATAAAAATAACCCTACTGTATCTAGTGTTGATGACCTAAATGATAAAGTGATTGGTGTTCAACAAGGTAATATTGCTGATTTTTATGTATCAGATGAGGGAAATGTGAATGCGAAAGAAATTAAACGTTATACAAAGTTTGTTCAAGCAGCAGAAGACCTTAAGAATGGTAAAATTGACTGTATCGTAATGGATTTATATCCAGCAGAAGAATTAGTTGCTTCTAATGATGCTCTAACAATTCTAGATGGTACTTTATTTGAAGACAAATATGCAATTGCTGTGCAAAAAGGAAACACAGAGTTACTTACTAAAATTAATGAAGTAATTGCACAATTAAAAGCAGATGGTAAAATTGACGAGTTCACTAAAAATCATACAAGCAAATAAATATATTGATATTTTATTAGTTATAAAGTATAATTATTAAATAATATGAATGAACAATAATACAGCAGACATAAATAATATTGTCTGCTGTTTATTGTGTGTCAATTAATTATTATTTATTAATCAATTTAAAAAGGAGAAGTTAAGTTGAGTATTTTATTAAGTTCAAACAGTATAGTAGATTGGCTTAAAAAGACTGCTAGTGATTATTATAACGCCTTTATCGTTGAAGAGCGTTATATGTACTATTTAGAAGGTCTTAAAGCAACTTTATTAATATCTTTAATGGCGATCCTCATTGGTGTTATTATTGGTGTTTCGGTTGCTTTGCTAAAGGTAATGGTTGCAGAGAAAAAAGGATTTAAATGGATTGGTAAGCTGTGCAATCTATATATTAATATTGTAAGAGGAACTCCTGTTATATTACAGCTCCTTATAATATCTAATGTTATCTTTACATCTAGAGATAATAACATTTTAGTAACTGCAGCTATATGTTTCGGTATTAATTCAGGTGCTTATGTAGCTGAAATTGTGCGTGCTGGAATAGAATCCATTGACAAAGGTCAAATGGAGGCAGGACGTTCACTAGGCTTTAATGGTAATCAAACCATGTATTACATTATATTGCCACAAGCAATAAAAAACATATTACCTGCACTTGGTAATGAATTTATCGTATTAATAAAAGAGACTTCAGTTGCAAGTATGATTGCGGTAACGGACTTAACAAAAGCTGCACAATATATTGGTTCAAGAACCTGGGTTGTTATTCCGCCATACATTATAGCAGCTGCATTTTATCTAGTTATCGTTCTTGGTTTGACCAAGTTATTAACTATTTTTGAAAGGAGATTAAGTCAAGGTGATAGAAGCTAAAAATCTAGTTAAAAAATTTGGTGATCATACCGTATTAAATGGTATTACAGAGACCATTCATCAAGGTGAGAAGGTAGTAATTATTGGACCATCTGGATCAGGAAAATCAACATTTTTAAGATGCCTTAATCTCTTAGAAGTTCCAACTGAAGGAGAAATTTGGTTTGAAGGTAACAATATTACTTCTCCGAAAACAAACGTTAATAAATTAAGACAAAAAATGGGCATGGTTTTCCAACAATTTAATTTATTCCCTCATTTAACCGTTAAGCAAAATATAACCTTAGCTCCAGTCAAGCTTGGTTT
>JAFAEB010000279.1 GCA_023424235.1 Bacillota bacterium | reverse complement strand
TTACTGATTTGCTCTTTTAAGGTATCAATTTCTTCCTGTAATGCTTTCTTTTCATTTTCAAGGGTGGAAATTGTAAGAGTTTTTTTATTTAACTCATCATTATACACAATTTCTTTATTACGAAGATCGCCAACATGCTTTCGTTCGTAAGTAGGTACTACTAAGAAAAATACCACTAAAATTCCTATCGCCACACCTAGTATTAGATTCACATAAACCCAAATATTGGGCTTGTCCTCTTTGTAGCTAGTTGTAGGAAACACGGTATGATCTTTCATACCATTGTTAATGATCTCTTTTTTATCTTTTACATTTTCTTTACCTGTCTTATTACTGCCAGTTAGTTCCTCGATTTCTTTCATATATCTTAAAGTTGTAGTATTAGATACATCAACCTTGCTTGCTTTATATAAACTTCTTTGTGCTTTTTCATACTCCCCATTTTTAATATATAATAGGGCTAATAATTGTAGCGCTTTTACAAATCTAGGATTTAGACTTACTACTTTTTTTAATTGGATAATAGCTAAGTCCTCACTACCTTGCTTTGCCTGTAAAAGAGCTGAATTATATTTTTTAATGGTTTGATTTAGGGTTTCTAATTTAGATGGATTTGATTGCAAGGAGTTCATATATTCATCTGCATCATTATCTTCACTCTGAAAATGTTTACTAATGACCCACTCACTAAGTGCTGACACAGTTTCACCCATCTCATAAAATACGAGTCCTAATAAATTTCTAGCATTGGTGTTACGTTTATTGATTTCTAGGCTCTGCTTTAAAACCAAAACGGCACCTGATAGATCCCTTACTTTAGCTTTTTCGAGACCATCATTATAATACCGATTGGATAACATGATAAGTTTTTTATAAGTTGTTAAATCCTCTCCACATCGTTCACAACGATTGCGCTTCATTGCTAAAATGTTATTACATACTGGACAAATCATCTTCTCTCCACCTAGTCCTTTTTTCTATGGTACTATTTATCTTTGTTTTCTTTCATAATATGCTTTATGATATCAGTTAAATCTGTTAAATCGTTTTTACTAATTACATCTTCTGCCTGCTCTACTTCAAGGCTTGGCTTAAATTTTGCTACTTCTTCATCAAAATTAATCATATCCACTTACCTACTCCTATCTAAAATAGTAAGATACTATTCCTCTGTAGTATCATATGTCAATTCCAACATATTCTATAAAAGTCGTTATAACAATAATAACTATTTATGGTATAAAAATCAAGTAATTATTCCACAAATAGCTTATTTAAAAGGATTTAAAAATTTAGAGGGGTCCCTAATTCATGTAGTTTGCCAGTATCTTTATGCACTACCATTTATTACTAGCGACACCCTCATTTTATAATACTATTCCTATCATTTGCAAGAAAAACAGTTCGAGTCACTTCGACAGCTTAGTAGAAAAACCCTCCTTCTAAGTCTTAACTAGCCAAAATCTGACTTAATAACTTATCATTTACTTGCTTAAATATGCTAGTCGTTCCGTAACTTTCGCCATCATATCTGTATATTTTTCTAGTTTTGCTTTTTCTTCATTAATTTTTGCCTCTGGTGCTTTACTAACGAATCTTTCGTTGTTAAGCATGCCTTCAACACGACTTAATTCACCAGCTAAACGTTCTTTTTCTTTTTGTAATCTTTCAATCTCTTTTTCAATATCAACTAAATCCGCAAAAGGAATATATATTGTTGCTCCACCGATTACAGTCGTTACTGCATCATCAGGAATTCCTGCCTTATCAACTTGAATATAAACTTCTTGGGCAAAGCCAAGTGTTGCAAAGAATACCTTACTATTTTCAAAAATAGAACGTATATTATCTTGTTCGGATACAACATAAACACTTGCTTTTCTACTTGGTGGTACATTCATTTCACTACGAAGATTACGAATTCCCTTAACCGCTTCTTTAATGATTTCTACTGCTCTTTCATCTTCTTCATAATTAAACTCTTCTGTATACACTGGCCAATTAGAAATCATTATGGATTCTTCCATACTATTTGGATCCATTTCATTTAATTTATTAAAGATTTCTTCTGTAATAAATGGCATATATGGGTGAAGCAGCTTTAAGGAAGTTGTTAGAACATACTTAAGTGTCCATATCGCACTTGCTTTTGTTTCATCTGTCTCACTATATAGTCTTGGTTTTACCATTTCAATATACCAATCACAGAATTCTTCCCAAACGAAATCATATACCTTTTGAACTGCAATACCAAGTTCATAAGCTTCTAGGTTTTCTGTAACTTCTTTAACTAATGCATTTACTTTAGATAATATCCACTTATCTGCTATCGTTAAAAGGTTTTTATCCACAGTATCCCTTTGTTCTGCCTTTTCAAGATTCATCATAATAAATCTTGATGCATTCCATACTTTATTGGCAAAGTTTCTACTTGCTTCTACTCTTTCCAGATAGAAACGCATATCATTACCTGGTGCATTACCAGTAATAAGAGTAAGTCTTAGGGCATCCGCACCATATTGATCGATAATTTCTAATGGGTCAATACCATTACCAAGGGATTTACTCATCTTTCTACCTTGAGAATCTCTTACTAGTCCATGGAATAAAACCGTGTGGAATGGAAGCTTTCCTGTATATTCAAATCCAGAGAATACCATACGAATTACCCAGAAGAAGATAATATCGTAACCAGTAACTAATACATCCGTTGGATAGAAGTATTCTAAGTCCTCTGTGTTTTCTGGCCAACCAAGGGTTGAGAATGGCCATAGTGCTGAACTAAACCAAGTATCTAGGGTATCATTATCCTGTGTAAAATGGTTATGACCACATTTGCAGCTTTCAGGTTTTGTTTTTGAAACAATAACCTCTCCACATTTATCGCAATAATAAGCAGGTATTCTATGACCCCACCATAATTGTCTTGAAATACACCAATCTCTAATATTATCAGTCCAGTTATAATAGGTTTTTTCAAAACGTTCAGGAACTAATTTTAAGTCTTTATTCTTAACAGCTTCTACTGCTGGCTTAATTAATTCCTCCATTTTAACAAACCATTGTTGTTTAATTAATGGCTCTACAATGGTATCACAACGATCGTGTACACCAACATTATGAAGATGTGGTTTTACTTTAACTAGTAAACCTAGTTCATCAAGCTCTTTTACAATCGCTTTTCTTGCCACGTAGCGATCCATACCTTCATACTTACCACCAATGGCATTAATGGTTGCATTGTCATTCATCACATTGATTTCAGGAAGATTATGACGTTTACCAACTTCAAAGTCATTCGGGTCATGAGCTGGTGTAATCTTAACTACACCTGTTCCAAATTCTTTATCTACATAAGTGTCTGCTATAATAGGAATTTCACGATTCATAATTGGTAGCATAACCATCTTACCAATTAAATCTTTATATCTATCATCTTCTGGGTGTACGGCAACTGCTGTATCACCAAGCATAGTTTCAGGTCTTGTAGTAGCTACTTCAAGGAATTTATCACTTCCTACTATTGGATATTTAATATGCCAGAAGCTACCTTCCTTTTCTTCATGTTCTACTTCTGCATCAGAGATACTGGTTTCACATACTGGACACCAGTTAATAATTCTGGAACCTTTATAAATTAATCCTTTTTCATATAAACGAACAAATACGTCTTCTACAGCCTTAGAACATCCTTCGTCCATGGTAAAACGTTCTCTATCCCAATCACAGGAGGAGCCTAGTTTTTTAAGCTGTTCAATGATTCTACCGCCGTATTCTTTCTTCCATTCCCAAGCTCTTTCTAAGAATTTATCACGTCCTAGTGCTTCTTTATCAATGCCTTCTTTGTTTAATTGCTCGATAATTTTAACTTCTGTTGCAATACTAGCGTGGTCAGTTCCTGGTTGCCAAAGTGCATTAAAGCCTTGCATTCTTTTAAAACGAATCAAGATATCTTGCATGGTATTATCTAATGCATGACCCATGTGCAATTGGCCTGTTATATTTGGAGGTGGCATTACGATAGTGAAAGGTTTCTTTTTCTTATCCACTTTCGCACTAAAATATTTTTTATTTAACCACGTTTCATAAAGCCTAGCTTCAATCTCTTTGGGGTCATAGGTTTTCGCTAATTCTCTTTCCATCTCTTTTCTCTCCTTATAAATTAAATAAATAATTGCTACGAAACAAGCGTGTGTATCCTAACGGAGTAGTTTTATTTCATAGGACATAATCTCCTATGAAATAAAAAAAGGTCCTTCGCCTGAAAGGACGAAGAACCGTGGTACCACCTTTATTTATGAAATTTGCATCACAAAATATACAAATTATCACCTCTCGTGGTCTATAAAAAACCACTTCGCCTATAACGGGACTGCCCGTTGTTTCTTACTAGTAGGTTCAGAAACACTGTTCAAGAGCTACCTTCAATAAGCTTTCATTAAGATAACCTTTCAGCCTTGGGCTATCCTCTCTGCTAAGATTACTTATCTAATCCTCTCCATCACTACATTTAACTTTTATATTATTGTAAATATATTATGCTAAAAACTCATATTCTGTCAAGTGTTTTTTCTTGAATCTATTATCTACCTAATGAATCAATCTAAATTACACGTAGATTCCATGTTTCTTAAGTAATGGTTCTACTTTTTCCTTTTCTGCAGGTTTATCACTTAAATACTTAACTATTTTTTCAATGCCTTCTTCTTTTAGCTTATTATTATAATCCATACTCTCTCTAAGCTTTTGTCTACGCACATTTAACCTATGTCGAACTTCTACCATTTCCTTGTTATCAATTAAGGCTACTGCTTGATATACCCATATTCCTGGATCCTCAAGTTGATATTTTCTTAGCATTCGTACCAGTTCCCTATTCGCTCGTTCTAAAAGATCAGTATTTTTTTCATTTCTTATCTCTTCTTCTTTTACTTTTTTATATTGATCCCATAGATATTGTAATTCACTATAGCTTTTCACTCTAAATTTTTGATAAGAATAGTCCAAAGCATTGGTGTTATTGATATACTTTATTTTAACTTTATTGCTTAAATAGATGGCTCGATTTTGCTTGGCTTGTAAGAGCTTTACTTCTTTTTTATTTTTACCTGTTTCAATTATAATATACACCGCAATTATAAATGCCATTGCTACCGTCATTAAGAAAGGAATCTTCGTACTTATTTCTAGGTTAAGTTCAATTACTATAAATACAAGAAATAACAATACGGTAAGAATACTTGAGATCATACCAATTTTTTTAATGGTTTTTTCACTATTAAGTACATCTTCCTTTTGATAGAATAAGGATGCTTTCTCACCTTCTAGATATTTTAAATCTTTTTCTATTTTACTTTGATATACTTCATTTTCTTTCATTCTCTCTAAATCTTTTGGAAGAGACTCTTCATAACTTGCAATTAATTTATAGGCAGAATCACTGATTTTTTTGCTTCTACTTTGATAATTTGCCTTCTCCCTCGTTAAAGTTATGATTTTTCTGGCATATTCATTTATATCTTCTCTTTCTTCAGTTAGAATAGCATCTATTTTTTGAATATCTGTTAAATATGCAGTTACTGCATGATACTCCATTTTAAGTTCTTCTAAACTTCGCATAGAGTCAAGAACTTGTTCACAACTCTCTTCAATTGTTTCCTTACCCTTTTTGGATTCTTGAACACTTAAATCATTACTTGTATCCTCGATTGTATTAACGACAATATCCTTATCATTATCAATCAGTACTTTATTCCTATCTCCCTTAAAGAGTTTCTTTAGAAATCCCATATTTTATCCTCTCTGTAAATAATAACTGACCTAATAAAGACAATCATAACAAGTAATTTAGGCATTTTCAAGGCGATATTCGTCCTTTATTAACTTAAGTAGCATTTCTGCTTTTTTATAAAACTCAGTTATTTTACCTTCTTCTTTATGGGTTATAATTTCTTTTACTAAACTTGCATAATCTTCAAAACTTTGATTAGACGTATTTAGATTCCTTTCATCTAGTTCAAGTTCTAATAACATATCCTCTATGGCTTCTTGCTTTATTTTATATTGAGTCATAGCTTGGTCAATCTCTTCCTTTTGATTGGTCATCTTAAGACCTAGGATATATAGCTTTAGTGAATCATAATTATTACTGCGATTATAAGCCTCTCTAAAATCAGACAAGGATGCCATAATCCCTTCTGTATTTAATTTAATAATCCCTAAATTATGAAGTATACTTCCATATTGAGCATTGCTTATAGAGAAGGTTTCCTTTCCATAAAGTATCTTTTCGTATTCGCCCCTTGCTTTTTCATATTTTTTTAGGTATAAATATTGATCCCCTCGCCTTTTACGTTTTTCGAAAGGCGATAAATTCGAGTTAATGTCCAGTTTTTTTATTATCTGTTTTATTTCTGCTTCTGTAAAATAATCACAACTACATAAGATACATACTATGATATCTTTTAGAGATGCCTTACTCTTTATTAATTCCGATAATTTTTCTCCACTATTTTTAAGCTCAAGATCGTCCTTTATAAAGTTTGCTAGGGATTCGGTAAACATTTCCTCATCTAACATGTCAAGATTTACATGGATATAATAACATAATTCCTCTATGGAATATATGTTCCTATTTGATAACTTCATATAATATGGTTTTTCTGCAATTTTACCTTGGCATATTATTAATTTCCCCATACAATACCTCTTTTCTTTTGCTAGAATCTTTACCCTAATATGATTTCCTTTTCCCAAATACGATTGCTAGATGGATAGAAATCACCAAAGCCCTTCTCTTTTGCAGTTACAATAAGAGTATCCTTCTTAATAAAATGAAGCCTAATTTCAATTCGTATTAACTTATTTGCTCTTTTGGGTAATCCATCTAGCTTAAATTTCTCCGTAATTTTATGCTTTGTCATGAAATCTGTTCGTGTAATAGTAATACTATCTTCATCATCTAATATGAAATCTAATTTTTCATTTACTTCATACCAAGATTGTGTAGCTTTAATTATCATAATATCAGATACTCTACCATTGTAATATCCAGTAAGCGAAACATCACTTTTTACCATTTCATCACTTAAAAAAAGAAATTCTTTACACTTTATTTGCTCCAGCAGATCTTTTGCAAAATAGGTAGCTCCTCTCGTGAATAGATTACTACCTTTAAAAACTCTTCTTCCCACACATAAATGTACTAAAACTTTGTCTACCCAGGTCCCCATAAATCCTCTGCCAGTAATATAAATTGTAGATATTACTTGCTTATGTAAAACACTTCTTGCTATATTATCAAATATCATGGTTAATCTATCAAGATCAGTCTCATTCGATAACATATCCCAACTTAAAACATGAGAAAAATCTATCTTCTTTATCCCAACTATATTAGGTGTAGTCATACGATTGATTGACAGCTGATAAAAGTTAAGTCCAGAGATATCATAGCAAAAAAGGCCAACATCATTCATGAAGAGTTCTTTTCCTTGACTTAGTGCATAATACTCAAAGCTATTTATATGGCTTGTAATATGTGCTCTTTCTCTTTCAATACCTATTCCCTCTAAGGCTTTGTATATACCTTCTACTAATACAGGATTCATTTCTTTTATCGTTATTACAAGCATTTTAATACTATTGTTCGGATAATACTGCTTTATTACTAGCAAGGTCTTTTTTAAGAAGCGCTCTAACAAAGCAATTGGAGATATGCTTGTCCCTAATATCGTAACTTCTTCCTTCTGTATCACCTTACTAAGTAAATCCTTAATAACGATACAAGTACCGTCTAGCCCTTTTTGCCTTGCTTCCGTACCAAAGTACCATTCCTTTGTGTCTTTACGAATGCCAAGTATTGTAGGAATGAGTTGTTTCGTCTCATCCTTACCAACACAAATGGATTCTGGCTCAAAGGTTTTTGGAGTTAAGCAACTAATAGCAGAGTAATCTTCGCATAAATCATATCCAATGAATAAGTTCCTTTGTTCCAAACTAAGACCTCCATATATGAATCATATTTATAATGGTTTAAATACTTGCTCTGTAATACATTTTTGTTTTATAAATGACTTTATACTTTCTAGCAAGGTAATATCATCTTTCATCTCATAGGCTTCAATCATATAATTTATTTGATTATAAATTAGATCTCCATCTATCGTTTTGTTCTCAACGAAAACACTCATACTTTCACTAATTATTACTTCCTTATTTTCATTTTCCTCTGAGATATAATATTGTAAATGCTCACCTGAAAATAGGATAAACTCTGCTACAAAGATACCCATATACATATTCGTCATTTCTTCTTCTATAAATTCCTCAGAATCTTCGAATCGATAATGTATATTTACTTTATAATTTGGATTCGTGATATATTCTACATAATATTTATCTTTCACCTTACTAGGTAATGTAATTTCTTCATTAAACTTGGAAAAGAAAGGAAGTATAATACCTTTATTAATGAAGCTATTTATGTTATAGTCGATGAATTGAAGTTCCGTATCCGATAGAACTTCTTCTGTTTGATAATATTTAAGTAAGGCTAATAAGCAAAGCTCATTCTCTTCATAAGCTACTTCTTTTTTCATTATTTCAAATAGTTCTTTATTAAGAACTCGCCCATTCATTAAGTATTTATATGCCTGATAGGATATAAAACTTCGAATTAGCAATCGATTCCTACCTTCTTTATAATAATGTAAGAAAACAGATACTCCATTCACTAAGTAACTCTCTGCAAATAACATTTGGCATAGCAAACGCTCTTCTAAATTGGTCACATCACATTGATGAGAGCTTCCGATTTCCCACAAAATAAACATGTCATTTGTCGTACCATTAAAATTACGAATTAAAAAATTCAATAATTGTTCATTATACTTACCTTCCTCAAATAAATAAAAGGCTAATTGAAGTAAAAATATAGTTTCATTCTCATCATTCTTAGCTTCGATTAGATGACTGGTAAGTTTTAATAGCTTATTTAAAGCAATCCCTTCAAAACCATATTGTTTTATATTTATATATGCTTTTAGCATCATACCACGTACAATATAGAGCTCAATTATCTTATATCTATCTGATGAATTTAAATACATAAGGTTAATTTGATTTAGATAATAATCCAGTAATTCGCCATCAAAGTTTTCATAATAGTAGCCAATAAGATCATGTAAACACTTAGTACGTAAGCTTTCATTTAATCCGCTTATCTCTAAGAGCCTTTTACGTAATTGAATGGAATATAAGTCAAATCTTTGATAACGAATCATTTTCTCCGCAAGATTAAGTAATAAAAATGGAGATAGCTCTTCGTCTTCTTTGTAAAAATTAATATACTCTTCCCATGGCATTAATTTATACAAGGTATAATCGGTTGTTTTTGCATATCGATTATCATTATAGTCACATAAAATGATTTCATAATTCTCAGTAAAAATTTGAACAATCGCTATGCCATTTACAAAGGGGGTAAATACACCATCCTCCAATTCATCATGAACAATAAAAACCCCTTTAATATTCGGGTTCTTGCATTCAATCTGATAACTAAACATAACATATGGAAGTAGCGGTTTTATTTCTCCTGCTAGCTCCTCTTTTCCTATAAATTCTTGATAGATAGTAGATAAATGGTTGCTTATATTTCTTGCTTCCATTTGCTTTAGAGCAAACACTTCCATTTTCTTTAAATAAGTTCGATATATATTAGTAAGTTGTTCTTTACGTTTTATAACATAAGAATATAGATATGCCTTCTTCTTATCACTAATATTACTATTATAAATAAAGTATAGTAAAATTGCTTGTGGAAGTGATGCTTTTGTAGATAGCATATCATTTTGGTCATCGATAGAATACATATAATATTCGTATAGCTCCGTAATTCTAAGTCGATTCTGTACCCCTAAGTCATACCAATAAATATACTTTACACCTCTTTTGTGACTTTTTATCAGCATACTACAGATTACCGATACCGCATCAAGTACATTATACTTTTGATAGATGAAAGCGATTAAGCGATATACAACAGGATGAAAATTTTTAATTTTACTAGCTAAATAAATACAATGATTTGCAACTTTCTCATTTAAGTAGTTCTCTTTCATACTCCAATATAGGACAGATATCTCAAAGGGTCCAAGGTCAATTAAAAGGGAAGGATCATCATTATAGATAGCTGCTGCCTCAAAGTAAAGGATAGGACTATGACAACCACTGTTGTATTGCTCTTTCATATGATGTATCTTTAATATCTTGTTGCGATCATATTTTTTATCAATATGAAGGATAAGCCATAATAGAATATAATGATTACTCTCTCGTTGATAAATATCTTTTATGGTTGTAAGAGCATAGCTAATGGTTTCTTCATCCTTTTGTAAAAGTGCTTTTAAATACAGATAGCCACAATATGCTACTAGATCCATTTCAATTAGATTAGGATACCTTTCATTAACCTCATATAGACTCATTCTAGCTATCTCTTCCTCTTCAGATGCTATGAGTAGATGGATTTTCATCAGATCATAGCGTAGCTTTGGAACACCTTCCATAGCTAATAACTCTGCTATAATCCTATTTCCAATTTCTAAATATTCATGAAATTGAATTCGATTCATACGAAATTCCAAGTAATTACGCGTTAGATCCATCTCTAATTTTCTGGTATTTCTATATTGGTAGATTCTGTTATCTTCAGTTTTATTAGATTTACATATGACTTCTATGGCGATAAACTGATATGTACTTGTTAGAGAAATTTTTCCATAATTATTACCATTTCTCATATTCTCAGGACGTAGAATAAACTCAAGGGTATAATTGTTGGCAATAAAATTATCAGTCGTTATAACTTGATCCTCTAAATCAATAAAATCTCCAATTACACTTACCTTATATTCACTATATCCCCAATTATCTTTTGTAAGTATAAGTTTATCTTTAAAACTTTCATTTTTAACGTCATACATTAGTACATTCTTATCCGTAGTTAAGGTTATAGGCAATTTTTTATGTATTGCGATTAAAAACTCTTCCATCGCACTGCTCTGAGATTTACTCTTTATCAGTTCTTTATATAAAACTTGATATTTCGCTTCATGTTGTAAAAAAACAAGAGGGAACTCTTTTTGCTTAAATATCTTTAGAGCTTGTACCATATCTATTTTTGCAAGATTGGTAAAGTTAAATAGGTCTTTCATCTTTCCAAGGGTCGAGTCAAAAAATGGTGCTTCCATGTTAATTATAAATGGTAGTTTTACTTCACCACAATTACTTACTATGGTAATAAATCCTTTTATTATATCCCCTTGTCTAAACTTACTTCCATGGATTTCATAGTCTATTACTACATTAGTTCCTTGAAACTTTTTCGTACATAAAGTGAAAAATTTACTTGAGGAATATAGCACACCTTTGATCATTGTGCTATGGCTATTTTTGATAGAAAAACTACCTTTATAAGTGGTGCCTGCTACTATACTGATGCCAAGTTCATCATCCGAGAGTTCAATACTTGGGGTATTATATTCAAATATTCCTTTGCTAAAACGCTCAATCTTTTCTCTCAATTTTCCCACCTCAAGCTTCCTTTTATTAGTTACATATTGCATTTTCACCGAATTTAATTATAATGATTATAACACTAATCGACATGACTTATCAAGAGTAAGTAGCCACACCATAAGAAATAATTAGTAAATTATTACATTTATTATCTTGTATTATTTCATTTAAGTAATAAGGATTTAGGTGTTAGTTAAAACTCTATTCAAGGTGATACTTTTAGAAAGGACATATATATGATTAAGCCAAAAGAACACTTTCATGGTAGTGATTTAGAAAAAATAGAAGCTATTTATGGAATTAAAAAAGAAGAAATAACCAGTTTTTCAGCCAATGTGAATCCCTTAGGTATATCTCCTAAACTAAAGGAAACATTAATACACCAGATAGATGCAATTACAGGATATCCTGATAGAGAGTATTCCTCTCTAAGAAAAAGCATCGCAAGTTACGTTGGTGGTCATATGGATACCATATTAGTTGGCAATGGCTCTACTGAGTTAATTTCTTTATTTATACAGCTAATTAATCCAATGAAGGCTATGATTATCGCTCCTACCTATTCAGAATATGAACGTGAAATCACGTTAAATGGTGGAATTTGTAGCTATTATTATTTAAAAGAAAAAGATAATTTTAAATTAGATTTTACAGACTTAGCTCATTCATTACTTGATGATGTTAAGCTACTTGTTATATGTAACCCTAACAATCCAACCTCAACCTCAATAAAAACCTCACAAATGGAAGAAATTCTAACGCTATGTAAAGAGAAGGGAATCTTTTGTATGGTAGATGAAACTTATGTTGAATTTACGGATAATATAGATGAGATTACTTCAGTTCCACTAACAAAAACCTTTGACAACTTAATCATACTAAGAGGAATTTCAAAGTTTTTTGCTGCTCCAGGACTTAGACTTGGTTATGCAATCTGTGGTAATAAGGAACTTTTAGATGAGGTTAACAAAAAGAAAAATCCTTGGACAATTAATACCCTAGCAGCAATCGCAGGTGAAATCATGTTTTCAGATGAAGAATATATTAAAAATACAAAGAATTTAATAGATTCAGAGAGAAAAAGGATATGTAATTTATTATCCACCTGCAAGAATATAAAGGTTTATCCGCCAACTGCAAACTTTGTACTAGTAAAGATTTTAAAAGAAGGTCTTAGCTCTGATCAGGTCTTTGATATCGCCATAAAAGAAGGTCTTATGATTCGTGACTGTTCTACTTTTGAAAGCCTTGATAATAGCTTTATTCGCTTTTGCTTCATGGACCCAGATAAGAATACCAAATTGGTAGATTTACTTTTAGAGCTTTTAGCCTAGTATAATAAATGAAAGAGGGTGGCGCACTAAATAGTGTGGCGCCCTTTTTACATAATGGTGTTTATCACATTTAAGTATATATAAATAGCGTGTGATTATTATCCAACAGAGACACGTTCTCACTCGGTTGCCGCTCATAGCGGTACATAAGATTGTGACAGATAAGTGCTTCTGCCACAATCTAAGTACCGATGGCGGCAAACGGTCTCTTTATGGATTAATAACCACACGCTATTCTTTTACAATCTATGTGATAAACATTTAAATTTCTAAGGCGCCATTCTACTTTTTTGACAACAAAATAAATCCCATACTTCGAAAAGTAAGGGATTTATGGTAAAATATTAGTATGCGATTACATAATAAATTACATAAAAATTATACTTCATTTCAAATTTCTTCCACCTGCTCTAAGTTATGTATTACCTTATATTTCTTGCCAATGCTTAATATCTTATGAAGGTAATACTCACATTTATTTCTGCATAGTAACACTCCTTGTATTCCTAGTTCAATAGCTCCTATGCAATTTTTAAGGTTGTCATCAATAAATATTGCCTCACTTGGCAATATTTTAAATTCATTTAAAGCAGTTTCATACATAAGTGGATGGGGTTTTAACACTCCTAGTAATGAAGATATCACGATGGTGTCTATATATGAATTATAAGCAGAATTCTTAAACACACCTTCCAAAGAGGGCCACGCATCTGAAATAATTGCAATCTTATATTTATACTTTAACTGAGCTAATACAAGCTTTGCATCCTCATAAAAGCTATACTTATCACAATTATATACAAGATCCTCTGCTAGCTCACTAATATCACGCTCACTTAATTCTAGTTCTGGCAATTCATCACCGATTATCTCATAAAAGTGTTTAAAAAGTTCAAACTCTTCATCTAATGAGCTAACTAATATCCTTTCACTTAAATAGTGAATTCCTTTCTTAAAAGCTAGCTCCACTTTATCTTTCGGTATTTTTTTATATATTTCTTTCTTAACAATTTCATAAAAGCGCGGTGAGATAAACCAATGTCCTGAACTTGGGAATAGTAACACACGTCCAGCATCAAATAAAATAGCCTTTATCTCTGTCATATTTTTTCTCCTTATCAAAAGATAAATGTTTAGTCTATTCTAATATTTTATATGTAATACCCTATTAATAGAAATAGTGATGCATAACTTTATTTATATAAGAAATATATTATTAAGAATTAATGATACCCCCGATATAATCAGAAGTATAATCACTACTTTCTTCACCATTTTTTCACTTAAGCTCTTTGATGATGCAATTCCCAATAAAAGTCCAATCAACATAAAGGGGATTAAACTTATAGCTTCCTTGATAATAGTTACATTTATAATCCCTGTTAGGGTATATAGAACAAGACGAAATGTATTTTCAATTAAAAATACAATGCACAAATTCCCTCTAAATTCATTATGATTTTTTGTAGTTCGATTGATATAAGCTACTAAAAATGCTCCTATACCAAATAAGCCACATAATATTCCTGATATAATCCCTATTAAAGCTAACACACCTTTAGAACTCTGTTTCACAATTCTTTGCTTCTCTCGAAGCATCATTTCAAATCCTATTAGCACAACAGCAAATCCAAATAAAGTTTTTAGCAAGACTACATTACCCACTTTTAAGAATAATGTTCCTGGAATTATACCAAGAATGACTAAGACAGATAAGGGTAAGCAAACATTTTTTGAAATACTTTTTCTTTCTTTCCATGCAATATAAAAATTAGACGGGTAACCTACAATTAATTCAACTGGTGTAATATTAACATTATTGCTTTGATAACTCATGATTGTACTAAATACTAAAGTATTGGCAAATCCACATAAGCCTTTAACAAAAAACGCGCAGATAACTGCTATAATAATTAGAATACTCATTTAGATTCCTTTATTTAAATTCTCACGATTTATTTTTTTTTACTTCGTAATAAATAGATAATGCCTATTAAGGAAAAGATCGCAAATAAAATTGGAATAATATAATTGCTATTATGCTTAGAAACTAATATACTTGTCGGCCCATCTGCTGCACCAATAATACCGATTGAAGCTGCAGAATTCAAGCTAATATCCATATCTAGCTTAAATTTATTAATTACATAACTACGCATGATATAAGGAAATGCTAATGAACTAGCAGTAATCATTATACATAATAATGTTACCATTTTGATTATTTTTCTTATACTTCTACTTTTCATAGCTTTATGTTAACTGTCCTTCCTTAATAATCTTTTATAAATATACTCTTTTTATAAATATCTCTTTTTATAAATATTTCTTTTATTTCTTTTTTATTATTTTTTATTAGCTTTATAATTATCTTCTCAACTAATAAAACCACTCCATTGGAACAAAGAAGGTCCATGGAATTGTTACGATTGCGATTGATATCGCAATTTTAATTCTAAGAGCTTTATCCATTATAGATTTATCGAATACTTTTTTATAATTAAAGATAAAGATAAAAATAAAGGAAATTAGTACTGCTAAAAGTACAATAATAAATGCCATAGGATGTGAAAATGCATTATAGCTTATAGCTGAGACTATTTCATTCGATAAACCAAATAAATCACTCCAAGTACAAACTAATAATAAAGCTACTCCTATAATGTCTGCTAGAAAACCATATACAACTACACTTAAGATATGTTCCTTATAGAATGGTTTTAGATTTATATCCTTGTCCTGTAAACGATAGACTTTATAGCATCCAACAAGTACCAAAGAATCAATGATATAGTTACCTATTATAGTGAGCAATATCACTGGTGGAAAAAATAAAATTAACCAAAAGGGAAAAATTAAATTGTAAAATGTTACATACCTTTTCATTGAAAAACCCTTCTTTCATTTAATAGGATTAATACTTGTCCATTATTTTCTTAAGTGTATCATAAATCAACATAATTTACCAATACTATATCAAAAATAAACAACCCCACATAACAATAGCAATTTAAGAGTTGTTTATACGTTACTAATTCATTTCATAAGATATACCGAAAAAAGCGATTTGATCCTCTATTATCATCTTTTCAATTATAGATAAGTTCTTTTCAAACTTATATATTCTACTTTTCATATATAAACATTAGTACAAATACAGCAATTAACAAGGCACAAGAATATAAGACAGAATAAATATTAAAATAATGAGTTAACATCGTACCAATACATCCACCAACGATAAAGGAAAGGATAATCACATAGTACCTCATACTTTTCTTTCCTGCTTCTTTATCCTTCTTTATAAAATAATAAAAAAGTTGTTCCGTTCCACTTCTTAAATTTCCTGTACACATGGTAGTGGCGTATGCTACCCCATTTAACTTTCGAAAGCTATCAACTTGCAAGGAGCAGACAAAGGATATCATAATATTAGCAAGCATATCCAATTTACCTTGTGGTATAAATGCTACAAAAACTAATGTAATAATTTCAATTCCAATAATAATTTGCTTCCAATGTAACAATTGGTTTTCCCTATATTTAACTCTCACATATTCAGCCACTACTACTCCAATTACAAAGGCTAAGATTGGAAGCAAATAAAAAGCTGCACTCCTTAAGCTCCCTTCTGCTAATCGAATACCAAACAATATGATGTTACCTGTCTGTGCATTCGCAAATACACCGCCTCTTGCTATATAAGTATATGCGTCTAGATATCCTCCGATAAAGGATAATAAAATACCAATGAGTAAGGATTCTGAGATTCTTTGTTTTCGCCTAACTAACATATATTACCTCTTAACTATTTCTTTCTATGTAAATAATGGTATTCAACTAAAGTTATTATTTAGTTAAATAATAATGCTTTCTTGTTATTATATCAAAGTGTCGAAGGATATGCAAA
>JAFAEB010000242.1 GCA_023424235.1 Bacillota bacterium | reverse complement strand
ATTTTCTTTCTTGGCATATCTCCTTGTCCATTCGCATTTATACCACGAACAGAACCACCTTTTTCTAAAGCTTGGGTAAATACAGAGAAACCACAGTTTCTAACCACATTAGAAACATTCTTTAATTCAAATCCAAAACGAATATCTGGTTTATCGGAACCAAAACGTTCCATTGCTTCTTTATAAGTCATTCTTTGAATTGGTAACTCAACATCTACACCAATTGTTTCTTTAAACATTTCTTTAAGAAGTCTTTCATTTACATCTAATACGTCATCAACATCTACAAAAGATAATTCCATATCGATTTGTGTAAACTCTGGCTGTCTATCAGCACGTAGATCTTCATCACGGAAACATTTTACGATTTGGAAGTATCTATCATAGCCAGAGCACATAAGTAATTGTTTAAAAATCTGTGGTGATTGTGGTAATGCATAGAAATTCCCTGGATGAACACGGCTTGGAACTAAATAATCTCTAGCACCTTCTGGTGTACTCTTTGTTAACATTGGTGTTTCGATTTCTAAGAAACCTTCTCTAGATAAGAAGGAACGTGTTAAGGTTGCTACCTTACTTCTCATAATTAAGTTTTTTTGTAGATCCGGTCTTCGTAAATCTAAATAACGATATTTTAATCTTAATTCTTCTTTTGTTTTACTATCTTCTTCAATAGGGAATGGTGGTGTTTCTGCTTCTGATAATATACGAAGCTCAGTAGCACGTATTTCAATATCACCAGTTTCTAGATTTTCATTAACTGCACCAGAACGTGGTACTACCTTACCCACTACTGCTACAACAAATTCACTTCTTAATTTTTCAGCTTTTTTAAATCCTTCTTCGCTGATATCGCTTCCTTCGAATATAATTTGTAATAAACCGGAACGATCTCTTAAATCAACAAAGATAATTCCACCTTTATTTCTGCTTTTTTGTACCCAGCCCATAACGGTAACAGTTTCGCCAATCATTTTACTTGAAACTTCAGTACATCTATGGCTTCTTTTTAAGCCTTTCATCGATTCTGCCATCTTTTTATAAATCCTCCTAGTATCGCTACTTAAACTAAAACTCTATTTATAATATCACTTACATCTCATGATAGTCAATACATATTCTATCCTTCACCACAGAACGAACATATGCTACAACCTTTTGATGCTCTTCATGAATTTGATAATTAGCTAATGCTTCTTCACTCTCTAATACACTATCTAGTACAAGATCACCATTTGTTGTAGACATTGGATTACTTATTACTTGTAATGATATAATACCTGGAATAACACCTTTTAATGCTTCTAAATCATTCTTTATTTTTAACTTTATTTCTTCTTTTTCTTCCACTGTCCCATCTTTTAATGTCCATAATACAATGTGTCTTATCATAAACCTTCTCCTTGTAACTACATTATAATTTAGGGTAATATCCTAATCTAGTAACCATTTTACTACATAATATAAAAATAGAAAAGAAGAAGTTTTCTATCCCTTTGAATAACTTGATTGTTATTTATAGATTATGGACTTTTAGATAAAAGATAGCCATAGCAGATTGTGTTTTTCCTAGAATTTTACTAGTTTTCAGTACACAATCTTACTATGGCTGCTTAATTTAATTACTTGATTTTACCTTATGTAATAATCAATATCTATTTCTTATTATATATTATTTAAAAATGCTACATATCCTCTCATTGTTTCGTAAACATCAACTTTACTTGTTATTTCCCAAGGAGCATGCATATTAAGTACAGCTACACCACTATCAATAACTTCCATATTGTAGTTAGCCATAATATAAGCGATAGTACCACCGCCACCTTCGTCTACTTTACCAAGCTCAGCTGTTTGATATGTGATATTATTATCATCCATTATCTTTCTTAGTCTTGCCATATACTCAGGATTAGCATCATTAGAACCTGATTTTCCTCTTGAACCTGTATATTTATTAAATACCATACCAAGGCCAAAATAAGCTGAATTTTTCTTTTCCATTACAGATGGATAATTAGGATCAAATGCCGCACTTACGTCAGAAGAAAGCATATGAGAATTTTGCATTGCACGTCTTAATTTTAATTCAGAGTAATCACCAACTAAGTCCATAAGTTCAGCCACAGTATTCTCAAAAAACTTAGAATGCATACCAGACGCACCTACACTACCAATTTCTTCTTTATCTACTAAGATACAAGCACAAGTACGATCTGTATCTTTTACTTCAAATAAAGCCTTCATGGAAGTATATGCACAAACTCTATCATCTTGACCATAACCCATAACCATACTACGATCTAAACCAAAGTCTCTCGCTTTTCCAGCTGGAACAACTTCAAGTTCTGCAGACAAAAAGTCTTCTTCTTCAATATTATATTTATCTGCTAAAAGCTTCTTAATATTTGCTTTTACAGCATCTTTTTCATCTTTATTTAAAGGCATGCTTCCAATAAGAACATTTAGGTCTTCCCCTTCAATTACCTTAGCTGCTTTCTTTTCCATCTGAGAAGCTGATAAATGAATTAATAGATCGGTAATACCTAAAACTGGGTCATTATCATCCTCCCCAATAGAAACTAAAATCTTAGTTCCATCTTTTTTAACAACAATGCCATGAATCGCTAAAGGAAGAGTAACCCATTGATATTTTTTGATACCACCATAATAATGAGTATCAAGTAATGCCATATCGGTATCTTCATATAATGGATTTTGCTTTAGATCAAGTCTTGGAGAATCAATGTGAGCACCAAGAATCTTCATTCCTTCTTCAAATGGCTTTTCACCAATTAAAAATAGAGCAATTGCCTTATCCATATTATTAGCATAAACTTTATCGCCTGCTTTTAAGGTTTCTTTCTTGCTAATGATATCTTTAATATCACGATATCCTTCTTCTTTTGCTTGTTTTATTATTTCATAAACGCACTCTCTTTCTGTCTTGCAATCAGAAATAAATGCCTTATAGCCTTCGTTAAACTGATGTATCACTTCTTTGTCTTCATATTTTAACCATGCATTTTTATCACTCATACTATTACCTTATTTATGTATTATAATAAATCTCTCCTGAAATTTACTCTAGTAATATACATAAACCTATCCTTTCTTTGAATATATAATACTCATATTAGTTAAATAAACTTTATAGAACAATAAAGTTTATTTATTCTATAATCGTCTTCTATTTCTCCATTATAATCCCTTTATTGACAAAAAACAAGACACATGTAAGAACTTAATCCAGTCACCTAGACTTGTTTTACATATGTCTTCTTTATCTTTAATCTATTCTTTTCATAAGATATAAGCTCAATAGCACATATTTATCTACTACTATAAAACTGATAAAAATTATTTTGATAAGAAATATTCGGTTAGTTTATCTAAAGAAACCTCTATTTGTTCACCAGATTCCATATTCTTAACTTTTACTAAATTGTTGTCAAGTTCATCGTTACCAATGATTACGGTATGAAGTGCGCCTATTTTATTGGCATATTTCATTTGTGCTTTAACACTACGATCCATATAGTCTGTTTCTACAATAATGTCGTGACTTCTTAATGTATTCACAACTTGATATGCTCTAGCTTTTGCATCTTTACCAAGGATACCAACATATAATTCTACTGCTGGCTCTTCTTTTAATGCTACACCTTCTTTTTCAAGGAAATATAATATACGTTCAATTCCCATACCAAATCCAACTGATGGAATATCTTGTTTTTCATCTATCTCATGAATTAAATTATCATATCTTCCACCACCACATAGTGTAAAACCTTCTTCATTTACAAACTCAAATACAGTTTTCGTATAATAATCAAGGCCTCTTACAATACCTGTATCAATTTCATACGGAATATTTAATTCGTTTAATAAATCCTTAAGTTCATTAAAATGCTCTCTACATTCATGATCTAAATAATCGATGGTTCTTGGTGCATCTTTTACTACTTCCTTACATGTTGGCACTTTACAATCCAGTACACGAAGAGGGTTTTTATTCATTCTTTCAAGGCATGTAGGACATAAGCTTTCTTCATATTTCTTTAAATACTCCATTAATGCATCATTATATGTCTTTCTACATTCACTACAACCAATACTATTAATGTGAAGTTTGGCATCCTTTAATCCAATTTCTTTAATAAAGGTAGATATTAATGTGATTAATTCCACTTCCGCTAGCGGACTTTTGGAACCAACAAACTCTACACCAAACTGATGATGTTGACGAAGTCTTCCACTTTGAGGTTGTTCATAACGAAATGCTTGCGTAACATAAAATAATTTCGTAGGGCCGCTTTCAGCGTACATATTATTTTCTAAATATGCACGAATCGCACCAGCAGTTCCTTCTGGTTTTAAAGTGATACTTCTATCCCCTTTATCCATAAAGGTATACATCTCTTTTTGTACCACATCTGTTGTTTCGCCAACACCACGTTGGAATAAAACAGTATGTTCAAATACAGGAGTAATAATTTCCTTTATATTATATACCTTACATAGTTTTCTAGCTAATTCTTCTACTTGGGTTCTTTTATACATATTAACGCCATACCAATCCCAAGTCCCTTTCGGTCTTTTTGTAATCATGCTAACCTTCCCTTCTATATACTAGCTTTTATTAATAGCACTACATATAAATAAAAACTTATATGATAGCTAAGTAATATAAGTGAGTTTTTTCATTAACAATATTATTAATATATTAAATAAGTAAAAACACTGATACTTCTATTTAAATAATAATTCTTCTCTTACATAACAATATTTTTTATTAATGGTATTCACAAAGTCTAGAACTTCCTTCATCTCAATTGAATGTACTAATGTTAAAAACCCAAGAAATACTTCCATATCAAAATTCTTTACTTCATCAATCATTAGCTCTATCGCTGTATCCAAATCAAATGCACTGCGATACTTTCGTTCTGATATTAAAGCAGCAAATACATCACATATTCTTAATATTCTTGCTCCGATTGGAATATCCTCACCTTTTAGATTTTCTGGATATCCAGTTCCGTCAAAATTTTCATGATGATGGTATACTGCTTCAATAATGGTATTCTCATATCCATATTCTGTTAGTATTTCCTTACCTAATGATGGATGCATTCGAATATAGCGCATTTCTTCAATTGATAATGAATCTTTTTTACGTCCATATAAATATTTAATTAACTTTAACTTTCCAATATCATGTACTAGTCCAGCATTCGCTAAACGATAGCAAAACTCCTCATCCATTTGTATTGTTTTCGATAATAAAAAAGCTAATTTACTAACAAGTATACCATGATCGATAGATTCTGATAGATCATCTTGAATCGTAATGGGTATTTGTACATTATCTTCTACCTTATAATCTACACTATAATTTATACTTTCAAAACTCATTAGAAATTCCTTTCTAGCTTCATACCATTGTTATAAAGAAATATTCTTTTTCTTTCTATCATTTCATCGATACGTTCTATATAATCCTTAAGACTTTTCACATTTTCTACTCGCTCAATACGATTTTCATCATGAAATACGAATTTTGATAATGCTCCTGCACCTAGGGCTAGAATGGTTTGTTTCTCTTCCATAATTAGAACATTATAGATCCCCTCTTTACCATACTTGGAATAGCCAATATTCTCTAAATTATCTGCCATATTCTTTTGTCTATACAGATAATATGGTAAATAATCATGTTCTTTTGCATAATCCATTGTAAGTTCAAGCATCTTTTTCGTATCAATAGCTGCCATGTCTTGATAATTTTCTTTTTCAATATTAAGTCTTGCAGCTCTTTTTATTGCTAAGGTGTGTACAGTTAGACTCTCTGGATCTAATTCTTTTATTTCCTTTAAGGTATACTCCACATCATCCTTATTTTCACCAGGTAATCCTATTATGATATCCATATTTATATTGTCATGACCTAGCTCTCTAGCTTCCCTATATACTTTTATAACGTCATCAACGGTATGTTTACGACCAATTACATCAAGGGTCTTTTGAACCATAGTCTGTGGATTTATTGATATTCTAGTAACTCCATATTTCTTTAGTAGTTTTAACTTTTCTGGTGTTATACTATCTGGTCGTCCAGCTTCCACTGTATACTCCATAAGTTTGCTTATATCAAAGGTATTATTAACGTGAATAAGAAGTTCTTCTAATTGAGTAGTTGACAGCGAGGTTGGAGTTCCTCCCCCTATATATATAGTAGATAGATTTTTATTAGGAAAGGCTGTCTTCGCATAAGTAATTTCTTTTTTTAAGGCTTCTAAATACGTATTCACCATATGACTCATTTTATCAATGGAGTAAGATGTAAAGGAGCAATAAAGACAGGTACTTGGACAAAATGGAATTCCAATATAAATGCTATAACTATTTTTATAATCGATGGAGGTTAAAAGTTCTAGTTCTCGTTTGGCAACCATTAAGCTTAGATTGGTCTTCTCCTCAGAACATAAATACTCCTTCTTAAAACGTTCTTTAATAAGCTCTTCTGATACACCATGTTCTAAAGGTTCTAAAGCTAATTTGCTAGGTCTTACACCTGTTAGTATTCCCCAAGGAAGTGTTATATTGGTTAAATTACTTAACAAATTATAAAGACATCGTTTTACTTGGTTCTTATATTCCTTTTCATTCTCTGATAAAACTGTATCCTTTTTCTCATAGGAAACCACACCATTAAATTTTGCAAGCACATGAATGGTATCAAGGGAAAGATTAATATCTATCTCTAGCTCCTTATCTTGCGCGCTTTCACTGCTTTTATTTATTAGGATTTGCTCTTCTGAATAAAAGGCTTTTATAAGGATGTATACATCATATTCATATTCATCCTTCGATAATTTAACTGATATCATAGTTTGCTCTCTTTTATTTTATTATACAATTATTCCCACATTGCATCTGCATGTATAAATGGATTGTTAATTCTTTCATAACCAATAGTTGTACTCATCCCATGCCCTGGGTATACTTTCGTTTCATTTGGAAGTAACATTAATTTTTTTTCTATGGAATGAAGCAATACTCTTCCATCTCCAGTTGGCATATCCGTTCTTCCAACCGAGTTATAGAATAAGGTATCTCCACTTATTAGTACACCTTCTTCATATAGGTAGTAACAAACGCTACCTCCAGTATGACCTGGTGTGTGTATTACTTTAATTTTGAAACCAGCTAAACTTATTTCTTCACCATCTGTTAGGAAATTTTCTAACTTTAAAGTAAAATTACTTTGTATTAAATATCCTCCATTTAGGATTGCATCGCCTGCAAGATCTCTATCCATAATATGAGCATAAACTGGGATATTAAAATGCATTGACACGCCAGGTACGGCCATAATGTGATCAAAGTGTCCATGAGTAAGTAAAATTCCAACCGGTACTAAATTACTCTCCTCCACCTTTTTTATAATTTTGTTGACATCATCTGAGGGGTCAATTATGATTGTTTCTTTGGTGTCTTCATTGATTATAAAATAGCAATTGGTTTTTACTGCTCCTAAAACAATAGTTTGAATCTTCATTTGTTAATCTCCGTTCTTTTAGCCTGTGGTTCTTTCAATATCTAATACACTTTCCACTGTCTTTAGTTTCGATACAATATATTGTAATTGTTCTTTTCCATGAATGTCAAATCCGATGCTTATGGTTGCTGTTCCTTGTTTACTTGTTCGAACCGTCATAGAAGTAACATCAATTTTATTCTCAGTTAGAATTTTAGAAATATCTACTAATACACCACTTCTATTATTTGCATAAATCTTAATTTCAGCTGCATATAGACCTGCTCCATTGGATTTATCTTCTGGAACATTCCATTCTGCCTCAATAAGACGCATTCTATCTTCTTCGGATAAACTCATTAAATTAATACAATCGGTTCTATGAATAGAAACACCTCTGCCTCGTGTTACAAAACCTACAATTTCATCTCCCGGAACTGGACTACAGCACTTTGAGAAACGAACTGCGACATCATGGATTCCTTCCACTACAATACCGCTTTTTGATTTTCTTCTAGGGTTTGCTTTAATTTCGATATTTTCAGAAATATTTTCGAGTACTTTCTCATCGGTCATTTCTTTCTTATATTTCTTATCATATTCATCTTTTAATTTATTAATAACCTGACCTTCTTTAAGGCCACCATGACCAACAGCAGCATAAATTGAATCCCAGTCTCTAAACCCATACTTATGCATTACTTTCGTCATAAAAGGTGTTTTTAATAAGTCACTAAAAACAATATTTTTGCTCTTGCAGTAATTAACTAGCATTTCTTTACCGCGAGTAATATTATCTTCTTTTAACTCTGTCTTAAACCATTGGTTAATCTTGTTTTTAGCTTGAGTACTCTTAACTAAAGACAACCAATCCCTACTAGGGCCTTTTGAGTTTTGTGAAGTAATTATCTCAATTCTATCACCATTTTGAATAATATACTCAATATTGACTAATTTACCATTAACTCTTGCTCCAACCATTTTATTACCAACTGCACTATGAATACTATAAGC
>JAFAEB010000240.1 GCA_023424235.1 Bacillota bacterium | reverse complement strand
GGGTAGCAGCTTCCATAACTTTTAATCTTGTGTCATGACTTATTTTTTCTTTCTGCGAATGATTTAAAACATAAGAAACAGTAGCTACCGATACACCGGATTCTTTCGCTATATCACGCATCGTAGTTTTATATTTTGCCATTGTAACACATCCTTTTCTAGTATAGGATTTTAAAAACACAATTCATTATTTTGATTTTAACATAGACAGAAACAGTTAGCAATTGATTTAAGTTTAGACAGATTATGGGGGTAACTAATATGAAAAGGTTTTGTGTTCCTCTCCTCTCCATATTTTTATGGGGTAGTGGACAATTTTTCTTAGGTAAGAAAAGAATAAAAGGTGTTTTGTTTTTTTTAGCACAATGTATCTTTTTGGGTATAGAGCTAATAACAGGATATTGGTTTAATTATATAGCTGGTCAAATTAGCAATTTCACCTTAAGGATTTATGGAGGATTTTTTACCAAAGGATTATGGGGACTTATTACTATGGGAGAAGTAGAAGGTGTTAAAGGTGATCACTCAACGATTCTTTTAATCAATGGTATTATTGCAGCAATTGGATTATGCCTCTTTTCCTTACTATTTCTATGGAATGTATATGATGCATATCAACTTGGACGAGACAGATTTCATAAGGAAGAAATAAAGAAAATAAAAGGTAACTACAAAGGTAGAAAGAAAGCATTTCCTTATCTTATTCTCCTACCAGCCTTAATCATTATAACACTTATTGTAGTGATGCCCATACTATTTTCAATTCTCACTGCTTTTACCAATTATGATGCAAACCACCTTCCACCAGCAAGATTAGTAGATTGGGTAGGATTTGAAAACTTTATTAAATTAGTTCGGGTACCTATATGGTCAAAGACCTTTCTTCATGTACTTATTTGGACTATTGTTTGGGCGATTACAGCTACCTTTTCAACTTACTTTTTTGGACTATTACAAGCATTATTATTAAATAGTTCCTATGTTAAGCATAAAAAGTTATTTCAGACAATTTATATTTTACCTTGGGCAATACCAGGTATGATTTCACTATTAGTATTTAAAAATTTACTGAATGGGCAATTTGGCCCCATAAATCAATTTCTATTAGATCTTGGTTTAATAAATGAAAGAATTCCATTCTTTACAGATCCAGTCATTGCAAAGATATCAGTGTTGCTAGTTAACCTTTGGTTAGGGTTTCCTACCTTTATGGTAATGCTTCTAGGTGTTTTATCGAGTCAAGATGAATCCTTATACGAAGCTGCACGTATTGATGGTGCAAACCCATATCAAGTGTTTAAACATATAAAACTACCATTACTTATGTATGCCACAGCTCCACTAATTATCATGAACTTAGCTGGTAATTTTAATAACTTTGGAGCAATTTATTTCTTAACCAATGGCGGCCCTACAAATCCAAATCTACAATTTGCTGGTGATACGGATATCTTGATTTCATGGATTTATAAATTAACCTTAGATCAAAGAATGTATAGTATGGCAGCAGTTATGAATATCTTAATATTTATTTTTATAGCTGCAGTATCTATTTGGAATTTTAGCAGAACGAATGCATTTAAGGAGATGTAAGATATGAAGAAAAAAATTAGTTCATTTTTAGTTCATTTAGAATTAATTCTAGTTGCCCTTTTCGTTCTCCTTCCTATTGTGTGGATTGTTACTTCCTCCTTTCAGGTGGGAAATGGTTTAGCATCGGCTACCTTAATTCCAAAAGAACTTACAATACATAATTATATTCGCTTATTTAGAGATACCAATTATTCAGATTGGTTTCGAAATTCATTTGTTATAGCATCACTAAATGCCACGATTAGTGTAATTTTAATTATGCTAACAGCCTGGGTAATGTCTAGGTTTCGCTTTACTGGAAGAAAGATTGGATTAATGTCGATACTAATTATATCCATGTTTCCAACTTTCCTTTCTATGACAGCTATCTATACCTTGTTTTGGAACTTTAGGTTATTAGATAAGCCAATTGCACTTGTAATTATCTATGCTGCTGGAGCGATTCCTTATAATGTCTGGTTAGTTAAGGGATATTTAGATGGTATACCAATTGAAATTGATGAAGCAGCCTATATTGATGGAAGCTCCTATTTAAAAACATTTATTAGCATGGTACTTCCTTTATCCAAACCTATCATTACTTACTGTGCAGTTTCTCAATTTATGATGCCATGGATGGATTATATACTTCCTAATATGTTGTTATCAAGTGATGAAAATAGAACCTTAGCAGTTGGGCTGTATAGTTTAATATCTGGAAAAGAAAATTCTAATTTTACTATGTTTGCAGCCGGTTCTGTGCTAATAGCAGTACCAATTACTATATTATTTTTATTATTCCAATCCTATCTAGTAAAAGGGATTGCGCAAGGAGCAAATAAAGGCTAATTTTAAGGAGGTTATTTATGAAAAAAAGAGTTAAGTTATTACTTGGGATCCTAACTTTCGTTCTTCTATTAGGTGCTTGCAAAAAACTACCAGTAGAAGAAGGTTCAAATGTTGTAGATGGTATAGGTAATTCTGTTAAGGAAGAAGATAAGGGTGAGAATGAGGAATTAGGAAAGGATACAAGTACAGAGGAGTTCCTTCCAGAAGAAGGTGCAGTGCTTAAGTTTCGTTCTAGTGATAAGGAATTTGCTAAAGCTATAGCTGAGAAGTTTTATGAAAAATATGGGGTGCAAGTACTTACTGAAGAAGGTGGTCTCTATGATTTTAGCAAAGGTGTGCTAGAAGGAGCTACAGGAGAAGGGCCGGATGTGTTTATGAGCCCTCATGATAAAACGCTTGAAGGGATTGGCGCAGGAATATATTTAGAGTTTGATAATAAGCTAGTTGATAATTTAAAAAATGAGATTAGTGAAGTTGCAATGAAGACGGTAACCGTGGATGGAAAAGTATATGGAGTTCCAGTGTCTATTGAAACGAATGTAATGTTCTATAATAAGGATTTAGTGACAGGAGAGCCAGCTAATAGCTTTGAGCATATAAAAGAAGAAGCCCTAGCTTATAATGATACAAAAAACAATAAATTCTGGTTCTTAAGCAATGTTTGTGAAGGGTCACCTATCTTTCCCATGTTAAGTACTTATGGTTTTCGTTTATTTGGTGAAAATGGAGCAGATGACAATAAGCCAGGGTTTGAAACAGAAGAATTTCTTAAAGGGCTTAGCGTTCTCGCTGATTATAAATCAATAATGCCTATTCCATCAGGAGACTTGGCAAATGCAGACTTTTTAACAACGCAATTTATGGAAGGTAAGACTGCTTATATAATAGGAGGTCCTTGGAATGTGAAAGCACTAAGAGAAGCAGGTGTTAATTTTGGAGTAACAAAATTAGTAACTTATGATGGCAGGCAGCAATATCCTTTTTCATTTGTTCAAAATGCTCATGTTTCTGCTTATACAAAATATCCGAAGGCAGCTCAATTACTTGCCGAATTTCTAGTATCCAAAGAAGGAGCCGAGTTACTATATACGAAAGCATCTAAGATAAGCTCAAGAGCAAATCCAAGTGAAATAAGTGGATTAAAGGATGACCTTGACTTAATTGCAATAACAGAAGCTTTTAACAATAGTGTTCCAATGCCAAGTGCAAAACGAATCTCTTACTATTGGACAATTTCAGCTAATATAGGCCCTGCAGTTTTTGACGGTAAGATGACAGCAGAAGAGGGAGCAAAGAAAGCAGTTGATGACTGGAATGCATTTTTACAGGCAGAATAAGTGTTATAAGGAGGCAATTAATTGAATTTACAAGGAATTTATCATAAGCAAAAAAGTAACTATTGTTATGCCTATTCGAACAATGTAATACATATACGATTACGAACTGCAAAAGATGATTGTACTAAGGTTATTGTAGTTGTGGCAGAGAAGCACCGTTGGATGGATAAAGTAAAGTATACCATGAAAAAAATTGGTTCTGATCACTTATTTGATTATTATCAATATGAACTTAAGGATATGGTTTCTAGAATTGGTTACTATTTTGAAGTATCAGATGAGAGAGAGTCCTATATTTACTCTGAATCTGGTTTTACACAGGAATTTGATGACCAAAATGCATATTTTCACTATTTTCAATTTCCTTATTTAAACGAAGTAGATCTACTAAAGGTTCCTTCTTGGGTAAATGACACCGTATTCTATCAAATATTTGTTGAACGTTTTCATAATGGAGAAGAGAAGAAGAGAGATAAGCTTACACCATGGAATGAGCTACCAGGACCTCATAGTTTTTATGGAGGGGACTTAAGAGGAATTATTAAGAAGCTATATTATCTATCAGAACTAGGGATTAACGGTATTTATCTAACTCCAATATTTAAATCACCTTCCAATCATAAATATGACACCATTAATTATCTTGAAATTGATCCAATGTTTGGCGATAAGGATACATTATGTGAGTTAGTTGATCGAGCTCATAGCAAGGGAATACGAATTATTTTAGATGGCGTATTTAATCACTCTAGCTGGTATTTTGCTCCTTTCTTAGATGTAATAGAAAAGGGGGAGGAGTCTAACTATAAGGATTGGTTCTACATAAGTAGTTTCCCAATTACTAGATATGATGAAAAGGAGGTGAATGATTATAGTCGTCCCCTCGATTTGTCAAAGCTAAATTATAGCATCTTTGGCACAAGTCCCAATATGCCTAAGCTTAATACAGATAATATGGAGGTTAGAAAGTACATATTAGACACAGTAAGCTATTGGATGAAGGAAACAAAGATTGATGGATGGAGATTAGATGTATCTGATGAGGTTAGTCATGACTTCTGGAGAGATTTTAGAAAGACGGTAAAGGGGATTAATAAGGATGCACTGATAATTGGGGAGAATTGGCATAATTCATATCCATGGCTTTTAGGGGACCAATTTGATGGCGTTATGAATTATCCATTTACAAAGACCATGATACAGTTCTTTGGAATCGGGGAAAAGAAATGCTATGAAGTTGCAAATGATCTGACAGAGTATTTGACTTGGAATTACTGGCAAGCCAATGAGTCAATGCTTAACTTATTAGATAGCCACGATACCATGCGCTTTCTAAGGTGGTGCAAGGAGGATGATAGAAAACTTAAGATGGCTTTTATGATCTTATTTTCATATATTGGTATGCCATGTATTTATTACGGAAGTGAAATTGGTATGACAGGAGGTGGGGATCCAGATTGTAGGAGAACCTTTGATTGGAATACTAGTAGTTGGAATAAGGATTTACTCGAATTTTGTAAGAGCTTAATTACCTTACGAAAAGATAATATGGCGCTAAAGATAGGTGGAATTCGTATTTATGAAAAGGATAATTTACTGTACCTAGTAAGAAGCTATAAAGAGGAAAATATTATTACAATAATTAATAATACAGAATATGAAAAGGATATACCACTTTCTTCTAGCAGTAAGCTACTATTAACAACATATAAAGAGAGCTTAAATCACTTACCAGCATTTAGTGGTGTCATGTTAAAAGAATAAGTAAGTCATAAGATTTTTGCTTCATTGTTACATGTTATATAAGATTGATAGTCCACACCTCATGAAATATTAGGAGTTACATGAAAAATAAATTTAAAAAAGCAAAAAGGTACGAAAAGTGGGTTTTCCTCCTTATTATTACAGTATTTCTTGTTACACTTTTCTACCTAGTAAACATTTATGTTGGCGGATGGTTTAGCAGGCGAAAGATGGAGGATTTAGCATCTTCTATGAGTGTGAGTCATAATAGTAGGATTGTATTATCACAAGAGAATGGCTTAGATAAGGAGCTTAATACTCTTCTTAAGGAAGAATCTGTTGGTAATATAGTGACTAGTGAAAATATAATTTCAGAGACTACAATCAAAGGCCAAAAAGATGATATTAATTTTGCACCAGATATGATAGCAGATATTCTTCCTAAGTTTACTAGCTTATATGAAGAAAACTCGGATATTATAGGGTGGTTGTCCATTAAGGATACTAATATTAACTATCCAGTTATGTATACACCTTGGGACCCAGAGTATTATATTCATCGCAACTTTCGTAAGGAATATGAAAAGAGAGGGCTTCCTTTTCTTGATGGGAACACTGATTTTATAGAGAGTAGGAATTATATCATTTATGGTCATAACATGCATGATGGAACAGGATTTAAAGATATATTAAAGTATAAGGATGAGAATTTTTATAGAGAACATCCAATTATTCAATTTGATACTATATATGAAACTGCAGAATATGAAGTGATAGCTGCTTTCTATACTAAGATATTTAATATTGGGGATGAAGATTTTAAATATTATAAGTATATTGATATTTTAGATGAGTCAACATATGAGGAATATATAAAAGGAATCCTAGAATTGTCCTTATATGACACTAAATCAGACATTTTATATAAAGATAGGTTAATTACCTTATCAACCTGCAGCTATCATACAAAAGAAGGTAGATTTGTGCTAGTAGCAAAGAAAAAATAGTTCTTTTAGGGCTATTTCATTACTTATGGGAAGCAATTAAAATTATATAATAAGAAAGGGAGTTTTGTATGAAAAAATTTAAAAAGTTCTTTGTAAGTTTTATGGTAGTAGCGTTAGTACTTGTAGCTTTAGGAATGCCTAAAGTAGCGAAGGCAGAAGGTGTAATTGATTTTTATTTCCACAATACCGAGGGTTGGGAAAAAGTGTTTTGTTACATATGGCAAGGTAGTGGACCAGTAAAGGGTACTGCTGCTTGGCCAGGAGCTGAGATGACATTAGTTGAAGGAACGAAAGATTGGTATCATCTTGAGTATACACAAGGTACTGCTTTTCAAGTAATATTTAATGATAATGGTGCACCAAAAGCAAATCAAACAGGTAATCTTCCAGCTGATATTGATGCAAGCCAAAATGCTTATTGGTTTGTAGTTGGTGGTGCTACAACAGAAGAAGGAACAAGCGATGGCTATACTCAAGCTGGATTACAAGTAACTGCTTTAACAGAAGCTCCGACTGATTTCCCTTCAACTGAAACAGTAGAAGAAGCTGTTACAGAAGAGGCAGCCAAAGGTGAAGCAACACTAGATGAATCACCTAAGACTGGTGATAGCATAATGCCTATGATAGCGATTATAGCAATGCTTTTATCTGCTGGTGTTATAATCGTAATGTATATTAGAAGGAAAATAACAACAATGCAATAATATGGTAAAACTCCCTTTGGTGACTTAGGGAGTTTTTTTACGTTCATATAATTTTTACATCATTATATCAATATATATATTTATTAAAATGCAAAAGTTCATAAGATTATTGTATTTTTAGGAAAATATGGTAGAATAATAATAATTCAATCTATAGTAACAAAATGAACAAAATTAATTTAACATTCTAGATTAACAATTAAATGGTGAAAATAATGGAAAAAATACAATATCTAAAGAATGCAATAAACTTAATAGAAGAAAACATATCAACTAAAATTTATGTAGAGCAGTTAGCGAGAGAATGTTATGTGTCCCCGCGACAATTTTATCGTGATTTCTATAGTATTACAGGACATACCATTAATGAGTACATTCGTAAAAGACGATTATCAAAATCGTTAAATTTTATACGGTATACGAAAATGAGTATAATAGATATCGCATATCATTGCGGATATAGTTCTGAGGCAGCTTTATGTAAAACGATTAAATATTATATAAATATGACTCCTACAGAGTATAGGAATAGTAGCTATCAGTATTATTTTCCTGTGTTTAATTGTGATGATTTTATGCAAATAGAGATAAAAACTGAAAAAATACCTAAAACCTTATCTATTCTGTATTATCAAACTCAACTGATAGGAATTGAATCGAGGGCGGTCGCTTATTGGTATTCAATTGCTCCACATTATAAAGGAAGAATATTTGGTAGAAATGAAATGCAGAAAGGTAATCAATTCTGTTACGAAATTATGATAGAGCATTCAGATGATATCATTAACTTACTAAAGAACAAGAATATTAGTATATATAAGATTAATCCATCTGCAGAAGGACAATATGCAACAACCACTGTGAATAATAGTGAGAAGAATATAATCTATGCTTGGGATTATCTTTATAATTATTGGATGAAATATAGTATGTTTGAACAAGATGTTACTCCATATTTTGAAGAATATGTTAGAAAGAAAGATATTGTGACTAAGCTTATCTTATATTTACCCGTTATAACACGAATCCATTATTTTAAAATTAATATTGTATCATGTGAAGATAGGTTATTTATAGTATCTACAAAAAAGGGAGTCAATTCAGAAAAATTAGCTTCTAATGATTTAGTTAGCTTTATCGTAAAGCAATATCCGTATTTATTAGAATCACAGAAAGAATATTATGTTTGTAAGGAAAATGTTACTTGTACTTGTGGTATTCGAATAAATGAAAGTAGATATATAAGTAATGATGGAAGTATTAGTCTACTAACGATTCCGAAAGGCTTTTATGCAGTAGTAGAAGGTGCCTGCTTTGGTGGTAGTGAATATGAATTTATTCTAAGACAGTGGGTAAAAGAGAATGGTTATGAGCCTATAGATGCTCCATTTACTATTTATGATGTGTCAAAAGGGAGGAATAAAAAGGAAGTAGTAGTTCAGTCATTCATAAGATTAAAATGGCAGAAAAATATAAGAAAAATGAAAGTGTAATGTTTATAATTGCTTTATAAATATTGGAGGGTCATAAATATTTCTGTTGTCAAAAGGTGATTAATACTTAATTTGAACGATTGATACCTAAATCAAACTATACAGATGAAGGACTCTAATATAAAAAATTATAAGGGGTAAAATAAAATGAATACAGTAAAGAAAACCAATGATGCTAAGAGCTATAGTCCAGTTGAGGTACCAGATATAATTAGTGCAGTAGAAAAAAACACAAGTAACAAGTATGAGTCTTATAAGAATATCGAATTTAGAATGGATTATATTGATTTATCAGAAAGCTTAAAGTTTGCAGGTGTTCCCTATAGTAAGTATCCTAATTTTGCAAATATAGGTAAGTTTCATGACGAATATAAATCGAATATGATGGAACGGTATGCTCCATATACTGAAGTAGGTGCAGGTTATTCATGTGCACAGAATGATACTCAATGGGACTATATATTTGGATGCCAAATAAAAGATATGGATAATATACCAGAAGGTCTTGTAAGCTTTGATACTGGCTTAAAACACTTTGCAGTGATTACATTTCGTGCAAACACTGTTTGGGAGCTAGTAGGTGGAGAAGATGGCCCTGGTGATGCTATGGTAACAGCCAGTGAATATATTAAAACAGAGTGGCTTCCATTACATAAGGAAGAAGTAAATATCGTGGATATTGATGGATTATGTTTTGAAATTAATATAGAGAATAAGAATTATTACATGAACCCTATCGAAGTATATAAGGTTGAATTAGCTGATGACACGGAAATGTGCTATTATATTCCTTTAAGATAGGTTGTAAATAAATCCTTCGTTCTTAGTAGGAGAGAATAGCAATTAATTGTTATTCTCTCTTTGCCTATTATAAGAGAATTGCTTAATGTTGATTGTAAATAAAAGGTATATATGGTAAACTATAAACTATCACAATTAGTAAATCAGCTTAAAGTTGATTACCAAAGAGATAAGAAAAGGAGAGGTTATTTATGAAACAAAGGATATTAATTACAGGGGCGTCTAGAGGGTTAGGATACTATTTGGCTAAGAAATATTTATTAGATGGTCACATGGTTTTCGCAGGAGCTAGAGAGTTAATTCCTAGTAATCTTATGAAATTAAAAGTTGAATATCCGAATACACTGATACCAATTGTATTAGAAGTAACAGATACGAATGCTATCAAGGAAGCAGTGAATCAAGTAAGCCAATATACTGATACAATCGATATCATTATTAATAATGCAGCGATACATAACGATTCTTCCTTTGAAATATTAGAACATGCAGACATCGATGATTGTCTTAGTGTATATGACGTAAATGCTTTAGGACCAATTAGAGTGGTAAAAGAATTTATCCATATGATACGTAATAGTCAAGCAGCAAAAATAATTAATATTTCATCTGAAAGTGGAAGTATCAGTACTTGCGGTAGAGAAAAAGAATTCGATTACTGTATGTCAAAAGCAGCTCTTAATATGGGGACGAAGCTTTTGTCTAATTACTTAAAGAAAGATAATATATCGGTGGTTAGTGTTCATCCAGGTTGGATGAGAACAGATATGGGAGGACAAAATGCCCATTTAGATCCATATGAAACTGCTTGTAAATTGGTAGATTTATTTGAACACATTAATGATGTGAATGGACCTAATTTTATAGATAATGAAGGAAATAGTTATCCGTGGTAAGTAAATACCACCATCAAATGTAGTTTAATAATTTCATTGAAACGAGGAGTATTATAATGGATGACAATAGTTTATTAGAATGGTTAGTAACAAATAGTGGACCAGCATTAAAGCTTCGTATGTTAAATAAGTCAATGATAGAAAAAGATACTTTTCCTGTCGATGAGTTAGTAGACCAACTGTTAGAAATCGAAAAAGTTAAGAATAGCTTAAGCTATTTTGATGCCTTTAGGAATTATAAGACCATGGCTTGTCGAGAATTATGGGCTCTTGTTCATAATTGTTATGAAAATTGCTTTGAGCAATTTATGCCATTTTTACTTGATATTGGGTTTCGTAAAGGGATAACAGTATTTGATGAGAAAGTTGAAATTATGAGAAAGGTGTATCCCTACTTAATGGACACATATCCCTTTCATGGTATCATTATTATGCTAAATTTATTAAGAGCTGGTTATTGCTATGAGGACATTACTTATTATGTAACAGATCGAGTTGACCAATTACATATAGCAGCAATAAAGCAGGCTTTTGATATATATGAGAAGGATAAAGGTAAGGTTAGACAACCGAGTAAATGGAAAGACTTTTTGATTTTAAAAGATGAGTATGTGACAGAAACTCAGCTACCTGTTATTTATGATGTAGAATTAATACTATTTTTTATAAAATATATTGAAAATGCTGATGTAGAGAAAAAGGTTTATGATATCATAGCGTATATCAATGACCCACGATATCAAAGCTTAGCTGGTGATTATGGATGGCACTGGGCTGAGGGTGCCAAGACATATCACGCTAGTAGCTCTGGTATACACTTGCCTTTATATAATAAATCTGAACTTACAGGGAGTCAGCAATATCACTTTTTAAACTTACTTGATCGCATGTCATATTCAGAAGCTATGTGCAAAGCAAAATGGTTTCATAATTGTATAGAATATCTTGAACAATATAAGACAGAACGTAACACCTATCTTTTACCAGAGGAACTTATACATCCATCAAAAATGAATACATTTTATAGTCTTTATGTATCTAAAGAGGCTCTTAAAAGTGTGAAAAGAAATGAAAAAAAATCCTTTGCTCTTGAGCTTTATAGCACATTTTATGTATTATTAATTAAACATAGGATGAAACAAGTATAAATAAAGATGCAATACAAGCAATATATCTTGCTTTTCGAAAGATTTGAGAATAAAAACTTGCGTTCAAGTTGCGTATGAAATCTTTTTATGTTAAAATACATTCTGTGCCATAAAAGGTTAAAGTCCCTAAAAGCCTTTAATTTTAAGGATTTAACATAAAAAAGTAAACAACCCACTACGCCATTGCAGTGAGTTGCTTACTAAAAAGGGGAGGATAAGTATTTAACTTTTCTTTGGTGCTTGGGTTATCCTACTGTTGGAGGGGGGATCCAACCTTTGAATAAGATTACCACAACTTGTGTAATCTAAATCATATGAATTAGATTAACTATAGTATGATACAAATTTTTGGTATTATACATTATTTAATAAAAGTTTTTATTTAATTTTACAAATTTTTAAGTTCTGTAGCTAGTATACTCTTGCGAAAAGTTAATATGCTAGATACGATGTAAGAGAAAGGATGAATAAAATGAGCTTATTACAAGAATGGAGAGATTATGCATATTCTCTAGATACAAATCAAAAGCAAGGCCAATTATTTTGGGCAAATTACTTTAATATAGAGCAAGGAATTTATGAACAGCTCTTATCAGAACCAAATACTGTAGTTGAAGGAACTGTGAAAGAATTAGCTGATAAATATGACACTGAACTTTCTATGATGGTTGGTTTTCTTGATGGTATTAATGATAGTTTAATAAATCCAAATCCGATTGAAGAAATGACAGAAGATACAAAGGTTAATTTAGGATTTGATAAAGAAAAATTATATTATAACATGGTAGAAGCGAAAGCAACTTGGTTATATGAACTTCCAATGTGGGAAACTTTATTAACAGAAGATAAAAGAAAAGAATTATATACAGCTCAAAAGAAATCTGGTACGGTTGTAAAAGAGAAAAAAGTGGGCAGAAACGATCCATGTACATGTGGAAGTGGTAAGAAATACAAAAAATGTTGTGGAGCTAACATGTAATACTAGATATCAAAATGTAACATTGTGAGTTGTACTTAACTTTTGTGACAATTCATATGATAGGATATCTTATATAAGTAGGAAAATCTGAAGTGCACCCTATAGTAAAATAGGGTTCAGATCAGATTTTCCTTTTTTATTGAGTGTTATTCATAAGTTCTTGCTTATAAACTAGATATTCCATATAAACTTTTAAATCTTCTAAGCTATTT
>JAFAEB010000229.1 GCA_023424235.1 Bacillota bacterium | reverse complement strand
GTCCCATAGGGTTTCGTCCTAATATATAATGAAAGCTATTCTTTATCACTTCTAGATACTCTTCTCTTTCATAGAGGCCATAAGTTAGAATTAAAAACTCTGCACCATTCATAAGCTCCATATTGCTTCCCCAACGATACTTCCCTTTATCCAGAGGCACTTTATAACCGTCCTTACTAGCTATCTTAACATATTCATCAGCTTGCTTTTGTACAGCTTCATTGAGGTGAGCTAGAACTTCCTTATCAATGATAGTTGGATTTTTCATACCCAAATAAAGATAAGCAAAGGATGCATAGCCACCAACACTAGCCCAACCTAAGGATACCTTATCCATGCTTGTTTGATAGTTTGCTTTTATATACTCATGATATGTCTCTTCCATAGTAACTTCATATAACAATACTGCTGCAAAGAATATTTCATCTCTACTATCCTTATCTCCATATTCTCCTGTATTACAGTCCTTTGGATTCTTAAATCCTTCAAGGTTATGATTTAACATTAACCATTCATAAGCCTTACGAGAAGAGTGAAGCATAATATTGGCAAAGTCAAGATCGTATTCTTTAAATATCTTATAGCCCATTGCCATAACAGCTGCAAAATCTCCCGTTGCTACTACAGATTCATCAAATACATATATCTCTTCTTTATCATCCTCTGGCATAATGATACCACAAAAATATTTGCTAGTAGCTTTATGATAAACTCCTCCGCTAGTCTTATTCTGCATCTTAAGTAACCACTCTAGCTCAACTCTAGCTTCATCTAAAATGTCTGGTATCTTATTATTACTCTCTGGTATTCCTAGATTGTCACAAAATACTTGAGGAAATCTTTCATAGCTTAAAAGCAAGTCATATACTGCTACAGCGCCGGCTGTAACATATCTACCATAATCCCCAGCATCGTGCCAACCACCAGTAATATCTAGCATAATACTTGGCTCTTTATATAACCTACCCTTATGCGCATGGCATATATCATGAGAATGGTGATTGGCATAGTCTTTCTCTAATGAAACACCACATCTTTGATAATAGAATCCTTTTAAGAGACCATTCTTAACCTCATGATATCTTCTACCTCCTATGCTAAAATAAGAGCTTGTAATTTCTCCCGATGAAATATAGTACTCACCCTCCTCACACAAAGAGCTAAAATCTAGATAAGATACCATATCACCCGAAGCCTCATCTACCACTTCATTATTATTAATTTGCTTTTTCTTGCTCTTTCCAGTAAAAACAGGCTTTGAAGTTCCCTTTTTATAAACAAAAAAGTCACCTGAACCATTTGCAAATATAGCCAACTTTTCCCCATTTACATCATATCCAATTAGGTTTATATGAATTTTTTTCTCCATTGCCCTCTCCTTACACTTTTCCCATAATTACCTATCTATGAATAAAGCCCTCCGAAATTCGGGGGACTTTATTACTTAAATCATTATTCAATATTAAAAACCTTATCTGATTTTAATCCTTCTAATTTTTCCATTGCATCCTCTAGGGTTACCCCTTTTACACCAAAGTATAATTTTAATTTTGGCTCAGTACCAGAAGGCCTAATCGCACACCAAGCATCCTTATCAAGTTCAAAATAAAGTACATCTGATTTTGGTAAGTTAGTAGGTGTTACAGCATTGTTTTCAAGATCGGTTATGGTATCTAATTTATAATCTCTAACCTTTAATACTTTATATTCTCCAGCTGTTTTTGGCGGATTATTACGATAGCTTTCCATAATACTTTTGATTTTTTCCATTCCTTCAATACCCTTTAAAGTAATGGACACTAAATCTTCTTTGTAATAACCATATTGTTTAAACATGTTTTCCATTTGCTCATATAAGCTTATATTTTGTGATTTATAATAAGCTGCTGCCTCACATAATACCATACATGCTACTACTGCATCCTTATCTCTTGCATGAGTACCAATTAAGCAACCATAGCTTTCTTCAAATCCAAAGATATATTCCTTAGAACCTGTTTCTTCAAACATTTTCATTTGTTCACCAATGTATTTGAATCCAGTTAATACCTCAATTAGTGTAGCATTATAATGTTCTGCAATTTTATCTGCCATATTACCTGTAACAATCGTTTTAACTAATGCTGCATTGCTTGGTAAAATGCCCTTCTTTGCTTTTTGTGAAAATACATATTCTGCAATAAGAGCACCTGACATATTACCAGTTAATAGTACATATTCACCATCAGCATTTTTTACTTGAACACCAAGTCTGTCTGCATCTGGATCCGTTGCTAGTATTAAATCTGCATCTACTTCATAAGCTAATTTCTTAGCTAAAGTAAATACCTTCTCGTCTTCTGGATTCGGATAACCTACTGTACTAAAGTTAGAATCTGGTAGTTCTTGCTCTGCTACTACATACACATTCTTAAACCCTAATTCACTTAATACTCTTCTCACTAGTAGATTACCAGTTCCGTGTAGTGGTGTATAAACAATTTTTAAATCCTTACCAATTTCACTGATTGGATTCACTACTAACTTTTTAAGTACTTCAATGTATTTATCGTCCATTTCTTTACCGATTACATGATATAGACCTTTATTCTTTGCCTCAAGAAGATCCATTGTCTTAACTTCTTGATAATCTGATATTGCATTTACTTCAGCAATAATATCCACATCTTTTGGGGAAGTAACCTGTGCGCCATCTTCCCAATACACCTTATATCCGTTGTATTCCGGAGGATTATGACTTGCAGTAACTACAATACCTGATATACATCCTAACTCTCTAACTGCGAAGGAAAGTAATGGGGTAGGACGTAAGGATTCAAATACATACGCTTTTATTCCATTTGCATTTAAGCATAGAGCTGCTTCATCTGCAAACTCACTTGACATTCTTCTAGAATCATATGCAATAGCAACTCCTCTATCTGCTCCACCTTGCTTTAGAATGTAATTTGCTAAACCTTGAGTAGCCTTTCTTACTGTATAGATATTCATACGATTACTACCAGCTCCTAGCACACCTCTTAATCCACCCGTACCAAATTCTAGATCCTTATAAAACCTATCTTTGATTTCATCATCTTTCTCTGATAAATCTATTAATTCATTTCTTGTAATTTCATCAAAATAATTTTCAGTTGTCCATTTTTTATATTTATCTAAATAATTCAAAGCATTCACTCCTTTCAACTTATTTTTATATTTTACTTAAATTTGTCACTACTTGCAATGCATAATTTTATATATTGACAAATTATTATCCCAAATATTTAAATATCTATTAAAAAAGAAATGAGAGGTATGTAAACCTCTCACTTTCAAGTAAAAATACAGGTAAACAACTAAGTATAAGAAACTACATGATTCCAATGGAACCATCATTGTATTGATCCACATGATGTTCTTTCGCATAAGCTACAATCTCATCCAATGTAGTAAAGCAAAGTCCTACATAGCTATCGGCAGCTCCATAATAAATTGCAATTCGACCTGTCATAGCGTCATGAAGGGTTGCACACGGAAATACCACATTAGCAACAAAACCTCTCTCTTCATACCACTCTTCAGGCGTTAATATAAATTCATTGGAACGATATTTAACGATAGATGGATTATCAATATCTAAAATAGCTACACCCATACTGTAAACATAACCATTACAGGTACCTGTAACCCCATGATAGAATAATAACCAACCTTCACTTGTTTCAATTGGTGCAGCCCCACCACCTACTTTTAAGGATTGCCACCATTCATTACTACCTCTTTGCATAACATGTTTATGTTTTCCCCAATATATTAAATCAGGGCTTTCACTCACAAAGATATCACCAAATGGAGTATGACCGCTATCACTTGGACGTGATAATAAAACAAAGTTGCCATTCATCTTACGCGGGAACAATACACCATTTCTATTAAAAGGTAAAAAAGGATTGTCAATTCGAATAAATGTCTTAAAATCCCTAGTCTTTGCCATTCCAAGAGCAGCTCCGTAAAAATCAGTGCACCAAATAATATAATATGTATCCTCTACCTTTATTAGCCTAGGATCATAAGCATATCTAGGCATAAACGCTTCACCTTGTTCATTTACAAATGGGATTCTCTCTTCTTCATAGGTCCAATGAATACCATCATCACTATAACCTAAATAAAGATGTGGTACACCATTCTTTGTCTCACCACGAAATACGCCTATAAATTTATCTTCATAAGGCAAAACTGCACTATTAAATATTCGAGCAACACCTTTTAATGGATTCCTTCCGATAATAGGATTTTTTGAATATCTCCACACCGGTCCCACACAGGCACTCGGTTTATCCTCCCACGGAATATTTGGCAGATTTTCTGCATACATCTTCACTTCACCCATATACGACTCCTTCATATTAATTGTTTGTAATAAAAATGCACTATAATGCACCATTACAAAACCCTATATTCTGCTTTATATTTTGTGTATCCCCTAACATATTTCCATTATATTTGATTTTTTTTAAGGTGTCAACTATATATTGCATTATTAATATAATTCATTTGCTATTATAATGCACAATTAATGCATTATGTTTTACAGTGAAAGAAAGTGTCTAGCTTAGCAGTCTCCCGCGCCGCAAAGCATAGGACATAATTACCTATGATACAAAAAAACCTATCCTCTAAAAGAGAACAGGTCTTATTGTTAAATATTTATATTTTATGAAATAGTATAAGTCCACCAAATAGCTATTATGCTTGATTTACAGAACCGAATAATTCCATTTTTTCTTTCACTGTAGCTTTAATTGCTTCGTATCCAGGTCCTAATAACTTACGAGGATCAAATCCTTTACCAGTTAAATCTTTACCTTCTTCAATGTATTTACGAGTAGCTGCTGCAAATGATAATTGGCATTCTGTATTTACATTGATTTTAGCAACACCTAGAGATATTGCTTCTTTAATCATTTCTTCAGGGATACCAGTACCACCATGAAGTACTAATGGCATATCACCTGTTAAATTACTGATTGCTGCTAAAGCATCAAAGCTTAAACCAGCCCAATTTTCAGGATATTTACAATGAATTTTGCCAATACCTGCTGCTAGCATTGTTACGCCTAGGTCAGCAATTGTTTTGCATTCATTTGGATCTGCGATTTCACCAGCTCCAACTACACCATCTTCTTCACCGCCGATTGAACCAACTTCTGCTTCAATAGAGATTCCTTTTTCATTACAAATCTTAACTAAATCTGTAGTTTTTGCTACATTTTCGTCAATTGCATAATGAGAACCATCAAACATAACAGATGAAAATCCTGCTTCGATGCATTTTAGGGCACCATCATAGCTACCATGATCTAAGTGTAATGCAACTGGAACTGTAATTTTAAGTTCCTCTAGCATACCATTTACCATACCAACTACTGTTTTATATCCACCCATATATTTACCAGCACCTTCAGAAACACCTAGTATTACTGGTGAATTAAGTTCTTGTGCTGTAAGTAAAACTGCTTTTGTCCATTCTAGATTATTAATATTAAATTGGCCAACTGCATAATGACCTGCCTTTGCTTTATTTAGCATATCTTTTGCTGAAACTAACATATGATACCTCCATCATTTTTTATCTTTACATTATTAAGCTTTCCTTATTATACCCCATCTTACTTAAAAATCAAAGATAAATTTAAATACTTAAACGTTAAAATAGTAAAAATGATGAAAATTAATCAATTGGATAATCTTTTAAATGGGGAAGTTCATCTAATGTTAAAACGAAATCATGGTTATAAACATGCTTCACCATATATTCCTCTGTATATTTTTCAGATAGTGCTCCAAAGGAATTTACAACAAATTCTCCACTCCAAGTCGTAAACCAAGCCCATCTAGCATCATCTCGATGCGCTAAATCTGGATCGAATAAACAACCATTTTCTGTCATTGCAATTATTTTTTTATTTTCAGTATAATTAAGTGCTTCATTAAATTTTGCCACTTGGGAAGTATAAACTTTTTCGCCTGGATAAATATCTTCACCTATAATATCTGCATAGTCATCACCTGGATACCAATCTTTATTCTGTCCATTCCATACCCATATTAGATTATTGATTTTGTGATAATTTGTAATTCTATCATATAATAGATACCATAACTCTTTATAAGCTTCTGGTCCACTTGCCCCCCACCAAAACCATCCACCACTTGCTTCATGGAGTGGACGAAATAAAATTGGTACACCTGCCTCTTCCAATCGTTTTAGCTGGATAGCAATTTCATCAATATCAGAAAGTAGTAATTCATACCCTT
>JAFAEB010000138.1 GCA_023424235.1 Bacillota bacterium | reverse complement strand
AAAATAACGATCGTGTGATACATATAAAACAGTTCCTGTATAATTGATTAATGCGTTTTCTAATATTTCTTTCGAAATAATATCTAAATGATTTGTAGGTTCGTCTAGAATTAAGAAATTTGCTTCTGATAGCATAAGTTTGGCTAAGGATACACGACCACGTTCTCCACCACTTAAATCTTTAATTCTTTTAAATACATCATCATTGGTAAATAGAAAAGCAGCAAGAACATTACGGATGGAGGTGTTATCCATATTTGGATAAGTGTCTTGTAATTCATCAAACAAAGTTTTATCAGATGATAATACTTGATGTTCCTGATCATAATAACCAATTTGAACCTTTGAACCTAGTTTTATTTCACCATCATCTGGTGTTAAAATTTGATTTATCATTTTTAATATAGTTGTTTTACCTGTCCCGTTATTTCCAATGATCGCAATTCGTTCACCACGTTTTATATCAAAGTTAAGATTTTTAAATAAATCTAAAGGACCAAATGACTTGCTTAAATTTTTAACCGTAAGGACATCATTACCACTTGTGATTCTTGGATCAAGATGTATGGACATTTTATTTTCTTCGGTATAAGGTTTATCAAGTCTTTCAACTTTGTTTAATAACTTTTCACGACTTTCTGCTCTTTTAATCGATTTTTCTCTATTAAAGGATCGAAGCTTTGTAATTACTTCTTCTTGACGTTTTATTTCTTTTTGTTGATTTAGATAATGCTTTATTAAGGTTTCTCTCTGTAATGCCTTTTTTTCTGAATATGTAGTATAATTACCTTCATATACAGTGGCTTTTTTATCTTCTAATTCAACTACTTTCGAAACCACTTTATTTAAAAAGTATCTATCATGAGCTATTACAACAACAGCTCCATTATAGTTAAGAAGATAAGTTTCAAGCCAAGCAATGGACTCCATATCTAAATGGTTTGTTGGTTCATCTAATAAAATTAAATCAGGAGAACTTAGTAATAGTTTGCCAAGTGAAAGTCTAGTTTTTTGTCCTCCAGATAGGGTGGTTACTGATTTATCAAATTCTTCACTAGTAAAACCAAGACCTTTTAATACTCCAGTTACTTCACTTTTATAAGCATATCCATTTTTTTGCTCAAATTCATGTGTTAAACGTGTGTACGTTGCCAACATTCGTTCAAGTTCATCCCCAGTTTTCGACTTCATATCTAGTTCCATTTGACGAATGTTTTTATCTAATTCAATAACATCTTTTTTTACAGTTAATAACTCTTCATATAAGGTATTATCTCCTGATACATCCTGATGTTGGGACAAGTAACCAACGGAAGTGCCTTTCGCAAAAATTACTTCACCTTCATCTAAAGACATTTCTCCCATAATTATTTTAAATAATGTTGATTTACCTGCACCATTAATACCTACGATAGCTGCTTTTTCTCGTTCATTTATATGAAAGGATATATCACTTAAAACTTCAGTTGTACCAAAACTCTTCGATATACTTTTACATGCTAAAATCATAATGACTCCTACTTTCATGGTTATTCATTCAATTAAGATACATACTATAATAAAGTTTAGTATGTATCTATCACATGAATCGATATTTATAGTGTTTCCTATAAAATATACTCTTATAGAATGATATGGTAAGAAATAAAAATTGTCAAGTAAATGCGCTTTATTCTGTATTTGACAATTAAATAACGATAACATATAATAGATTTAATGTGGGATATTATATATATTTTTAACATAGAATGAAGGAGGATTGAACATGAATGAGAAAGGAATATCATTAGCTGTAATACAAAGGTTACCAAGATATTATAGGTATTTAGGAGAGTTATTAGAGAATGATGTGGTTCGTATTTCTTCAAAAGAATTAAGTGAAAGAATGAAGGTAACAGCATCTCAAATAAGACAGGATCTAAATAATTTTGGTGGCTTTGGACAACAAGGCTATGGTTATAATGTTGAACACTTATATACAGAAATTGGTAAGATACTTGGTTTAGATAAAAGCTATAGTGTAATTATTATCGGTGCTGGTAATTTAGGACAAGCATTAGCAAATTATACTGATTTTGAAAGAAGAGGATTTTATATTAGTGGTATCTTTGATGTAAATCCACGATTAGAAGGAATTTCTATTCGAGGCGTTGAAATCCGTATGTTAGATGAGTTAGAGCATTTTATTAAAAATAATACAGTAAACATTGCTGCTCTTACAATACCAAAGTTAAAGGCGCCAGCATTAGCAAAAGATTTAGTTAAATGGGGAATAAAAGCAATATGGAATTTTGCTCCGATTGATTTAAACCTACAATCAGATGTAATCGTAGAAAATGTTCATTTAGCTGAAAGCTTAATGAAATTATCCTATAATTTAAAAGCTTATGAGGAAGAAGAAGCTGCAAAAGCTTTAGACAAAAACAACAAAAAATAACACCCCATAACAATCAGGATAAAAAGGATGTGCTATAACAAATGAAGAGAAAAAAAAATAATACAGCTGAAATTCAGAAACAACTAAGTGGTAAGAAAGTTCCTATCCTTACCCTAGATCAAAAGTGGCATGAATTATTTCCTGATTATATTAAACCAGCGAATATTAAAGAATTAGAAGATAGGTTAAATAATTTACTGAAGTTGCAAGGTAAGCTTGTAACAGATTTAAAGGGATTAAAGGAAATAAAACCGAAGCTGATGCAAGAAATTCTAGAGAATATGGATACAGATGAATCAAAAGCTGGAAAATTAAAAGCTAAAAAATTAGAGCAAAATCAAAAACTAATTAAAGACATTAGTTCTAGAATAGCAAAAGCAGAGGATGAACTTATAGAATTACCTTATGAAATTAAAGAAGTAAATGAACAATTAATGATAGAAAGTGCAAAATTTTGCTATAACCGAATTAAAACGAATAAAAAGCTGATTGATGAAATTGCGGAATGGATTAGTAAGATTCGTGATGAATTAAAAGAAAAGCTTCTTAAAAAGCAAGAGATGGAAGAGAGCAATACAAAAGTATATGCTTATCTACATGATTTGCTCGGACCTGAAATCTTGCAGCAACTAGATGAGACATTAAGAGACTAATTGGCTTACAAATAGACCTGGGGGTAAGTAATGATTATAGGTATTGGTACGGATCTAATAGAAATAGAGAGAGTAAAAAAGGCTCTAATAAGTGTTGGATTTAAGAAGAAGTATTATACTAGTCAAGAACTTATGATGGCTGGCGAACATATGATAAAATTAGTCGATAATTTTGCTGTCAAAGAAGCAGTGTCAAAAGTACTTGGCACTGGATTTCGTGAAATTTCACCCATAGAAATTGAAGTTCTTAGAGATAATAATGGAAAGCCCTATGTTAATTTATATGGGAAAGCATTAGAACTATCAACTACCCTAGGTATTAATAAATTCCATGTAACTATTTCCAATACGAAAGACTTTACCACAGCCTTTGCCATTGGCGAAGGCATTGTTTTGCAATAAAATATAGGAGACTTTTCTTATGAAATTCGTTGTGAATGCAAATGAAATGAAGCAAATAGATGATTTTACCATAAATAATATTGGTATTCCCTCTGTTGTTTTAATGGAACGGGCGGCGTTATCTGTAGTACATCATATGGTTTCTAATATATTAAAAACGGATAGAATATTGTCGGTATGTGGTAGTGGTAATAATGGTGGAGATGGGGTTGCAGTTGCAAGGTTATTGCATCAATTAGGGTATCAGGTAGACGTACTCTTATTAAAGGATGAAGCTAGCTGCAAAGCAGAAGTAGTTGAACAAATTAAAATTGCTAAAAATTTAGGATTAAACTTCTATAACAATATTAATATTCATGAATATACTATTATCATAGATGCTATCTTAGGAATTGGTATAAATAAACCTGTCTTAGGCATTTATGAGAATATAATTAATATAATAAATAAAGGAAATCATACTGTTTTCTCTGTTGATATACCATCTGGGTTATCTAGCGATACGGGAAAACCTATGAATATTGCGGTAAAAGCAAACTATACAATAACATTCGGGCTTGTAAAAGTGGGATTGTTAGTGTATCCAGGAATTGATTATGCAGGTAAAATAATCGTCGCAGATATTGGATTTCCTAAGATAGCACTAGAAAAAATTGCACCAAAAGCATTTACCTATGAGTTAGAGGATATTAAGCTACTACCTAAGAGAGAGGATTATTCAAATAAAGGCAGCTTTGGTAAAGCACTAGTGATTGCTGGAAGTGATAATATGACTGGTGCTAGCTATTTATCAGCGAAAGCTTGTTATAGAATGGGTAGTGGATTAGTAAAGGTGATGTCTAGTAAAGAATGTGTAAATGCAGTAAGATATCAATTACCTGAAGCAATTTATACTACTCTTAATTATTCCAATTGGGATAATGATAATAGTTTAAAAGTAATTAAGGAACTAACTTGGGCGAATGTTGTTGTATTTGGACCAGGAATAGGTATTAATTTAGTAACGGAGCAACTGCTAGAAATTTTAATAGATGAATGTAAGATACCTATTATACTTGATGCAGATGCGATAGGAATCTTAGCTAAGCGTTTGAATGAACGAAATATAGATAATTATCTTAATCGAATTGAGTATCTAGCCAAAGTGTTACCAAAAGGGACAGTGCTTACACCTCATTTGAAAGAATTAGAAAGGCTATTAAACCTGCCTGTCTCTTATATTACAGAGCATTTTATTGAAATAGCAAGAGACTGTAGTAGGAATGATAGTATCATTTTTATATTAAAAGATGCAAAAACAGTAGTAGCATATAATGGTAATTTATATATAAATAATTCTGGAAACAACGGTATGGCTACCGCAGGTTCGGGTGATGTGCTAACTGGTATCATAGCAGGTTTAATTGCTACAGGACTCTCCCCTATAAAAAGCGCAACCTTAGGTGTATATATACACGGATTAGCAGGGGATATTGGTGCTTTATCAATTAGTAAATATAGCTTAATGGCGAGTGATATCATTGACCATTTGCCTAAAGTTTTAATGATAGAATAATACTCCAATGAGTGTAATACTCCAACGAGTTTTGATTATGGAGGAACATATGAAAGAAAATGTAAAAAATATATCAATACAAGATAGTATAGAAGGAAGATATTTTCGAGTTACTGCGAATATTGATCTAGATGCAATAGAAAATAATATACAATGTATTAGAAGAATTCTACCTACTGACACTAAAATCATGGCGGTTATTAAAGCGGATGGTTATGGTCATGGGGCAGTTCCTGTTGCTAAATTTCTAAATACCATTGGTGTTGACGGTTATGGTATTGCAATCATAGAAGAAGGGATTGAACTTAGAAAAGCAGGTATTGAAAAGTCATTATTAATACTTGGTTATACCCCTAAGGAACAATTTAAGCAATTAATTGAATATAATATAACGCCAACAATTTTTCAAAGTAGTGCAGCAAAAGAGTTGTCTTTAGAAGCCATTAGACAGAAAAAGGTGGCTAATATTCATATAAAGATTGATACTGGAATGAGTCGAATTGGTTTCTTTGACAATGAGGAAAGTATTAAGGAGATTAAAGAAATATCGAAACTAGAAGGAATACGTATTGAAGGTATTTTTACTCATTTTGCATGTGCCGATGACTTTGACAAATCGGTATCTAATAATCAACTAGAACGATTTCTAAAATTTGTTAAACGTCTTTCGGATGAGGGGATACATATACCAATTAAACATGCATCAAACAGTGCAGGACTAATGGATCTACCAGAAGCTACTTTTGATATGGTTCGTAGTGGTATTGTAACCTATGGATATTATCCTTCAGAATTTGTTCATAAAGAAAGACTATTATTAAAGCCTGCTATGGAGATAAAAACACATGTAAGTTTTGTGAAAGAAATTGAAGCAGGTGTTGGTGTTAGTTACGGCTATACCTATATTACTGATAAAAGAACCAAAGTTGCTACGATTCCAGTAGGATACGGGGATGGATATCCAAGACAATTATCATCAAAGGGTAGAGTTATTGTGAATGGGTGCTATGCACCTATTATTGGTAGAGTATGTATGGATCAATTTATGGTGGATGTTACTCATATTGAAGATGTAAAACAAGGAGATGTTGTTACCTTAGTAGGTCGAGATAAGGATTGCTTTATATCAGTTGAAGAGTTAGCAGCCTTATCTGATTCCTTTAATTACGAGTTTATATGTAACGTGGGTAAAAGAATTCCTAGATTGTACTATCAGAATGAAAAAATTGTAGAAATAAAAGAATAAATGTATATAGATCACGTAAAAAGAGAACATTTTATGGAATACACAAGTCAAAACTGGAAATAATAAGACTAAAGCCATAAAATGGAGTGTGAGAAAAGTGATTATTAAAAGAGGCGATATTTTTTATGCAGATTTAAGACCAGTGATTGGTTCAGAACAAGGTGGAGTAAGACCTGTACTTATTATTCAAAATGACACTGGAAATAAACATAGTCCAACCGTAATATGTGCAGCAATAACCTCCAAAATGAATAAAGCAAAGCTGCCAACTCATGTTGAAATAGATGCTGCAAAATATGGAATCATTAAAGATTCAGTTATTTTATTAGAACAAGTTAGAACAATTGATAAATCAAGACTAAAGGAAAAGGTATGTCATCTAGATCAAGACGTAATCAATAAAATTAATCGTGCCCTGTTAATTAGTTTTGCCTTGGATACATACATGAAATAAGAACAAAAGACCTTATCTAAATTGTTTAGCTTACGTTTATGATTATTTTATTATTTAGACACAAAGTGTTCACATTTAAAATCTATAATAGGACGTAGATAGTGTTAGTAAACACTTTCTACTCCCACCCTATTATACGTTAAAAAAGCCGGCAATCATTGCCGGCTTTTTTAATGGATACTTAAAAGATAGATTAAGGTTAAAAAATCCACCATTAAATTTCTTTTGAGTAATAATCATCTTTATTAATCCCCATAAAAAAAATAGTGTAAAAAAAGTCCAACCAAACAAGGTCTTGGTTATCAGAACAATAATACCTGTTTATTGAAGCTCTCAGAAATTGAAAACTAGAAATAGTCTGAGGAGGTTGAATTACCCTTTTTATGTCAGATTATATATTTATTATTTAATAATAAAATACAGAAAATTATCGAATTAATGCTTGACTTATGTTTCGGTAAGTGTTATATTATATAAAGTTACCTGAGAAATGATTGTATTTTTTAAACAATTTAAACATTTCGAATTATATTAAAAATAACAAAAACAACAGTTGACAAATGGATTAAAATAGGATATACTAATTAAGTCGCTTCGGTGAGTAAATAAAAACAAACTGAAGAAACTTAAAAATAAATGTTGACAGATATCGAAAAATGTTATATGATATATAAGCTCAACAAAGCAATGAACCTTGATAATTGAACAATAAAACAACCCTGAAAATTCTAATAAAATTTTCATTCTATTAATCTCAACATAAAGCTTGCTTTATATGAGACGAATAGTAAATAAACCAAAACAGTAAACG
>JAFAEB010000025.1 GCA_023424235.1 Bacillota bacterium | reverse complement strand
GATGACTCCAATGGTGGTGTAAAAATAGATGGCAGTGCTGAGTATGCAGGTGGATATGACGTAGAAATTGCGAAAAAGTTAGCAGAAGGTTTAGGAAAAGAGCTTGTAATTGTAAAAACGGAATGGGATGGACTTGTACCAGCCCTTACGTCTGGAAAAATAGATGCAATTATAGCTGGTATGTCACCTACAGAAGAACGTAAAGCAACCATAGATTTTTCTGATAATTATTATGAATCTGATTTGGTTATGGTAGTAAAAAAAGGTAGTAGTTATGAAAATGCTACATCCATTCAAGATTTTAGTGGTGCAAAAATTACTGCACAGTTAAATACCTTCCATTACTCTGTTATCGATCAAATAAATGGTGTTAAAAAAGAAACAGCGATGGATAATTTCCCAGCGATGCGTGTTGCCTTAGAATCAGGTATTATTGATGGTTATGTGTCAGAACGTCCTGAAGGTGTAAGTGCTTCTTCTGCAAATGAAAACTTTGCAATGGTTGAATTTACCACAGGATTTGAAACTTCTCCTGATGATACAGCAATTGCAGTAGGATTAAGAAAAAATAGTGATTTAACAACAATGATAAACGATATTTTATCAAAGATTACATTAGAAGAACGTGTTGCAATTATGGATAAAGCTATCGTGAACCAACCAGCAGCACAGTAAACAATTAAATATTATGTTACTAGTTAGACAGGCTAGATATTACATTTTACTAACTTCATTTTATTTAAAATGAACCATGTATATCCAGCCTGTTTTACATGTTAATTTACAAATGTTTTAGGAGGAAAGATTATGACTTATGAGTGGTTAGTGAAAATCATTCAGAATTATTGGCCAATGTTTTTACGTGGTGCGGGGACCACATTGTATATATCTATATTAGGTACCATATTAGGTTCTATTATTGGTTTACTGGTAGGTATCATAAGAACCATACCTCTTCCAAAGAAGGGCTTTAAAAGAATATTATTAAAAATTGTAAATGGACTATTATCCTTTTATATTGAATTCTTTCGTGGAACACCTATGATTGTTCAATCCATGGTTATCTACTATGGTATGGCACAAGCTTTTGATATCCATTTAAATAAAGTAGTTGCAGCTATATTTATTGTATCAATTAACACTGGTGCATATATGTCTGAAATCGTACGTGGGGGTATTGTATCCATCGATAAAGGACAATTTGAAGCGGCACAAGCAATTGGTATGAATCACGTAAAAACAATGATTCATGTTGTATTACCTCAGGTAATCCGTAATATATTACCTGCCACTGGTAATGAATTTGTTATTAATATAAAAGATACATCGGTATTAAATGTTATTTCTGTATCTGAATTATTCTTTCAAACGAAATCCATCGCTGGTAATAACTATAGATATTTTGAATCCTTTGCAGTAGCTTGTGTATTATACTTTATTATGACATTAACCGTTACTAGAATCTTACGATTCATTGAGAGAAAACTAGATGGACCAGATAATTTTATATTAGCAGGAAATCAAATGCAGGTTGAAAGACCTGAAGATAGGCTAAGTAAAAAAGGCTAAGGTTAAAGAAAGGTAAGGTATTTCGTATATGGAAAAAATAGTAGACATTCAACATCTAAGTAAATCCTTTGGCGATAATTTAGTTCTTAAAGATATTGATTTTTCGGTACAAAAAGGAGAAGTTGTCTGTATCATAGGTTCATCCGGCTCTGGTAAATCTACATTACTTCGCTGTGTAAACTTGTTAGAAGAGCCAAGTGGTGGACAAATTATCTATAAAGGTGAAAATATATTAGATAGCAAACATGATATCTTAGCATATCGTACAAAGCTTGGAATGGTATTCCAACAATTTAACTTATTTAATAATCATAATGTATTAAGTAATTGTATGGTTGGACAGCTACAAGTATTAAAACGTTCCAAAGAAGAAGCAGAAGCAGTAGCCATGAAATACTTAAAGGTAGTTGGTATGGAGCAATACATTAATGCGAAACCAAAGCAGCTATCTGGTGGTCAAAAACAAAGAGTAGCAATTGCAAGAGCTCTTTCTATGGAGCCTGATGTAATGCTATTTGATGAGCCTACATCAGCACTTGATCCAGAAATGGTAGGAGAAGTTCTAAAAGTAATGAAAGAACTGGCTGAAACTGGACTTACCATGCTTGTTGTAACTCATGAAATGGACTTTGCGAGAGAAGTTTCAGATCGTGTAGTATTTATGGATAAAGGAGTTATCGTTGAAGAAGGTGCACCAGAAGATATCTTTAATAATCCAAAAGAAGAACGTACTAGAGAATTTTTAAAACGTACATTAAAATAAGTACAATTTATACATTATGAAGTCATTTAATCGTTCAAATATAATAGGTCATGTATGATATGATAAAAATGCTAGGGTATGAGATTAAACTCTCATGCCCTAGCATTTTATCTATAAATTCATCCTGAATCTAGAAAATTTGATAACTTATTACACTATACAGAAGGTAGTAGTTATGTTATAATTTCAGTGTTTTGCTCATAGTTATTACATAATTGAAAGGATAATAAAATGAAGACGTTTATTAAAGGAATTTTAGCTGGTATTGCCATCAGTATTGGTGGTATTGTTTACTTAACATTAGAAAATCATATGGTAGGGGCAATGTTATTCTCCATTGGGTTATTTACCATTTATACATTTGAATTAGATCTTTATACTGGTAAGATTTGCTTTATTCCGAATAAAGAACTAAAATTCTTAAAAACAGTGGGAATTGTTTATGTAGGTAACCTTATTGGAACCGCTTCAATTGGATATTTACTACGTTTCACCAAATTATCAAAATTAGTTGAACATACCGTTACAATGGTTGAGGGTAAGTTAGCGGATACTTTATTTAGCTCTTTTGTAATGGCAATTTTTTGTGGTATGTTAATGAGTATTGCTGTAATTGGTTTTAAGATTATACGTGATGGTGTAGGAAGATACTTAGCACTTATTTTACCTGTTATGGTGTTTATCTTATCTGGCTTTGAACATAGTATAGCAGATATGTTTTACATTTCATTAGCTAACCTTTGGGGTGTGAAAGCATTTGCTTTTATAATTGTGGTATCTATCGGTAATCTGATTGGTGGTATGATTCTCCCTTACTTTGCACGAGTACTAGACAATAAGAAATTAGGATGCGATATAGAACATTAAAAGAAGAGAGGCTAATTAACTTAAGAGAATTAGCAACAAATAGTAAGTTATAACGAAAAAACAATTCTTAAAAAAAGAGTTGTTTTTTTTGTTGACAAACGCATATTAATTGTGTACAATTTAATTGAAAACAACATAGGACATATTAAGATACAAGATCTTAATATAAACACATTACAAAAGCATAAGTTTTAAGAATCTTGGTAAATATAGAATTAAGTAATGAGTATAAGAATTCCATTAATCTGATTATATTAACTGAATCAGAATATTTAGGAGTTAGGCAAATACTGTATAACGATAACAATCAAGAAAAATGTAGTTTAATAATGAATGGAGGCAATTATATGAGTATTTATGATTTTACTGTAAAAGATGCGAATGATGAAGATGTTTCTCTTAGAGAATACGAGGGAAAGATAGTGTTATTAATTAATTCAGCAACAAAATGTGGTTTTACACCTCAATATGATGAATTACAAGATTTATATGAAAAGTATCAAGGTGAAGATTTTGTAATTTTAGATTTTCCTTGTAATCAATTTCATAATCAAGCACCTGGAAATATGGAGGAAATTATAACTTTCTGTGATACAACATTCGGTATTACATTCCCTATATTCTCCAAGATTGATGTTAATGGTGAGAATGCTCATCCATTATTTAAATATCTTGTAAGTCAAAAAGGCTTTGCTGGCTTTAACGAAGACCACAGATTAACCCCTGTTCTAGATGAAATATTAACGAAAGAACAAGGTGATTATAAAAATGACCCAAGTATTAAATGGAATTTTACGAAGTTCTTAATTGATCGTAATGGTAATGTAGTGGATCGTTTTGAACCAACCGAACCTTTATATGTTGTAGAAGACAAAATTAAAGAGCTTCTTTAATTAAACTTCCTTATACTTAAACTAACCCACATCCCCAAAAACATCCCAAAGCAAATAACACCCCCCTTTTCCTCTTTATATAAAATTAAAAAGAAATGTATCTAATAACTGGTACATTTCTTTTTTATGTAGTGTGTAAATATAAAATCTAGCAAATAACTTATTTAAGTGCTTAATTCTACATATGATACATTTAAGTAATGTGTAAAATATATAAAGAAAATACAAATATTGAATATAAATTCACATTATTTATAAAAATTATATAGACTCCTATAAATATAAAAAAAGTCGTTGACATTTAAAAAAAATGAGAATATACTAGGATAAAATAAAAAGCAAAGGTGCTGTGGATATCCGCAGCACCTTTTTTATCTTCTAGGAACTTTTCGAATTACCTATAAGATAAAAAAAAGTAACTATCAACGCAAAGACGTGTATTAAGATTGATAACCAATCCGATGCACGTCTTTTTTGCTTATTTTAGGGAGGAAATTTTATGTATTCATCTGTTAATACGATTTGGGTTTTAGTTGCAGCAGCTTTGGTATTTTTTATGCAAGCAGGGTTTGCAATGGTGGAGACTGGTTTTACAAGAGCTAAAAATGCAGGAAATATTATTATGAAAAACTTGATGGATTTTAGTTTAGGAACACCAATTTATTGGTTATTAGGATTTGGTATTATGTTTGGTGGAAGTGGTGCATTCATTGGTAAATTTGATCCTATGGTATTAGGAGATTATTCATCTATACTACCAGATGGAGTACCATTACCAGTATTTCTAATCTTTCAAACCGTTTTTTGTGCAACAGCTGCAACAATAGTGTCTGGTGCAATGGCAGAAAGGACTAAGTTCTCATCCTATTGTGTATATAGTATGGTGATTAGTGCAGTTATCTATCCAGTGTCTGGTCATTGGATATGGGGTGGCGGATGGCTTGCACAGATGGGATTTCATGATTTCGCTGGTTCAACTGCAGTAC
>JAFAEB010000387.1 GCA_023424235.1 Bacillota bacterium | reverse complement strand
CCTCTAGATTCAGGAGAGAATGCAAGAAGAGAAATGGTACTTACCTTAGAGGATATGGGGTTTGAAATAGAAGCTTCCCATCATGAAGTTGCTCCAGCTCAACATGAGATAGATTTTAAATATGGAGATGCCCTAAAAACAGCGGATAATATTATGACATTTAAGTTAGTAGTTAGAACAATTGCAAAACGTCATGGATTACATGCAACCTTTATGCCAAAGCCTAAGTTTGGTATTAATGGATCTGGTATGCATATTAATATGTCTATTAGTAAAGATGGTATTAATATATTTGATGACCCAAGTGGTAAACTAGGCTTAAGTGATGATGCATATCATTTTATGGCTGGAATTATAAAACACATTCACGGTATGACAGCAATTACAAATCCTCTTGTAAATTCATATAAGAGATTAGTTCCAGGATATGAAGCACCTGTATATGTAGCTTGGTCTGCTAAGAATCGAAGTCCATTAATTCGTATTCCTGCTACGAGAGGAAGTGGAACCAGAGTGGAACTTAGATGTCCTGATCCATCCGCTAATCCATATCTAGCACTTGCAGTTTGCTTAGCAGCAGGTTTAGATGGCATTAAAAATAAATTAACTCCACCTGATAGTGTTGATCGAAATATATTTGAAATGACAGATGAAGAAAAGATGAGTCTTGGAATTAAGAGCTTGCCTACAAGCTTAAAAGAAGCTATCACTGCTTTAGAAGAAAGTGATTTTATCAAAAATGTTTTAGGTGCTCATACTACGAAAAAATACCTTGAAGCTAAAAAATCTGAATGGAATCAATACGCAGTTCAAATCTCCAAATGGGAAACAGATCAATACTTACATCGCATCTAGTATATAAAAGTGCAATGCACTTACAATAAAAAGCGATGGAGGTGATGATGTGTTAAGTATAATAATAGCCTTTCCCAAGATAGAAGATGCAACTATAATTAAAAACACCTTGATAAGGAATGGTTACTCAGTTAATGCTGTTTGTACAACAGGTGCCCAAGTGATTGCAATTACCAATGAACTAGATGGCGGAATTGTATTATGTGGCTATCGATTTTTAGATATGCATTACAGTGAGCTTAACAATTATCTTCCGAAAGGGTTTGAAATGCTTTTGGTTGCTTCGCCTATGAAATTAGAAGAATGTACGGATAACAATATTGTTTGTTTAAGTATGCCCATAAAAAAACAAGATTTATTAGATACCTTACAGATGATGAGCTATAATTTTCAGAGAAAACGTAAGAAAAATAAAGATAAACCTACAATGCGTTCTGAGGAAGAGAAAGCTGTTATTTTAAGAGCAAAACATCTTTTAATGGAGAGAAATAATATGACTGAGGAAGAAGCACACAGATACATACAAAAGAATAGTATGGATAGTGGAACTAATTTGGTTGAAATGTCGGAAATGATATTAAGGCTCATGTAAATATAAAACGCACGAACTAGGAAGGTTGGTGCGTTTTAAACTTTACCAAGTGGTATTTGATTTGATATAATAGAAAAGATAAAAACTCCAAGTTTTGTATATAAATAGAAATTGTGTAAGAAAGGGTTAGTTTATGAAGTTTACAAAAATGCAAGGTTGCGGGAATGATTATGTTTATGTAAATAGTATTAAGGAAGCAATTGAAGATGGATCAGAAATTGCAATAAAGGTTAGTGATCGACATTTTGGCATTGGTTCAGATGGACTTATTTTAATTAAGTCTTCTGATAAAGCAGATTTTTATATGGACATGTATAATGCAGATGGGTCTAAGTCTGGAATGTGTGGAAATGGAATTCGTTGCGTAGGAAAATATGTATATGATTATGGTTTAACAAGTAAAACAAGTCTAGCCATTGAAACCGGTTCTGGTATTAAATATTTAGAACTTGAATTAGGAACAACAAAGACCTTACTAGGTAATCTAAAAGAAGAAAATAAAGTAGTTAGAGTTACAGTAGATATGGGGAGTCCTATTACACAAGCTAATCTAATTCCAGTAAAAGCCTCTGAAGATGTAGTGATTGGAAAGGAAATTACAGTAGGTAGCAAGGTGTTTTCCATTACCTGTGTATCAATGGGAAATCCTCACGCTATTGTATTTGTTGAAGATACCAAATCCATTGAAATTGAAAAAATTGGACCATTATTTGAACACCATGAAATATTTCCAGAGAGAACGAATACCGAATTTATTCATGTAAGAAATCGCAATGAAATTGATATGAGAGTATGGGAACGTGGTTCAGGAGAAACATTAGCTTGCGGTACCGGAGCATGTGCCAGTGTATATGCATGTATTTTAAATGGTTTAACAGAAGATACCGTAACCGTACATTTACTTGGTGGAGATCTTGTAATTCGTTATGATAGAGACAAACATACAATATTTATGACAGGTGAAGCAACTACAGTATTTGATGGTGAAATAAATTTATAAGAAAATTAATAAATTACAAAATTAGAGCAAAGGTATAATATGATATCCCTATCAAGAACCATATCTTTGCAATCGCTATTATAATTAAAAGGAGATGGATTATGTTTAAAATTAATGAAAACTATTTAAAATTGCCAGGAAGCTACTTGTTTTCGGATATAGCAAAAAAAGTAAAGGCCTTTACATTAGAAAATCCAGATAAAAAGATAATCCGTTTAGGTATCGGGGATGTTACTCTTCCATTAGCAGCAGTTGTTATTGATGCTCTCCATAAGGCAACAGATGAGATGGCTTTACCTGATTCTTTTAAAGGGTATGCACCAGATTTAGGGTATGAGTTTTTAAGAAATGCGATTAGTGAACATGATTTTAGATCAAGAGATGTTCATATTGATATTGATGAGATATTTGTAAGTGATGGTGCTAAAAGTGATTCTGGTAATATTGGTGATATTTTTGATGTTGATAATAAAATAGCGGTATGTGATCCTGTATATCCTGTATATGTTGATACCAATGCAATGGCTGGTAGAACAGGTATATATGACAAAGAAAGTGCTCGTTGGAGTAATGTGATCTACATGCCTTGTACCAAGGAGAATAACTTTGCACCAGAGTTACCAAAAGAAGAACCTGATATTATTTATCTATGTTTCCCAAATAATCCAACAGGTGCTACTATTACCAAAGCTGAATTACAAAAATGGGTTAATTATGCAAATAAAGTAGGAGCTGTAATTATATATGATGCAGCTTATGAAGCTTATATAGCAGAAGATGATGTAGCACATAGCATTTATGAATGTGATGGTGCAAAAACTTGTGCAATCGAATTAAGAAGCTTCTCTAAAAATGCAGGCTTTACTGGAACAAGACTTGGATATACAGTAATACCGAAGGAATTAAAATCACAAGAGGTATCCTTAAATAGCCTTTGGGCTAGAAGACATGGAACAAAGTTTAATGGTGCTCCATATATAATCCAAGCAGCTGGAGCAGCAATCTATACAGAAGAAGGAAAGAAGCAAACCAAAGAGCAAATAAAATTCTATATGAATAATGCAAAAGTAATTAGAGAAGGTCTAGAAAGTGCAGGTTATACCGTATCTGGTGGTATAAATGCACCTTATATCTGGCTTAAAACACCGAATAATATGACATCATGGCAATTCTTTGATTATTTATTAAAAGAAGCAAATGTTGTTGGTACTCCAGGTTCAGGCTTTGGGCCAAGCGGAGAAGGATACTTTAGACTTACAGCCTTTGGTACTTATGAAAATACTTTAGAAGCAATCGAGCGTATTAAGAAACTATAACAGTTTTCCATGTAGTAATTGAGCTGCTTCCATTTATTATGTTGAGTTAATGTATTCTGAAATGATATATTTTAAGGTGATATACTAAAGATGATATATTTTAAATTATATACTTAAAGATGATATATTGAGAAGACATGATTAATAATAAGTGATAATAATTTTAGACTCTGTTTTATGTTAATGTAAAATTATCATAGATCAGAGTCTTTTTTTGTGATTTCATCGTTTTACAATGGCATATTTAACATGTTTGGTGTAAAATAATAATAATATATTATGCTACTAGAAAGGATAAAATTTATAATGATATACCCAAGATTTTTAGAAAAAGGAGATACGATCGGAATTACTGCTCCTTCGGATGGAAATAAGAGAGATACTGATTTTATAAGACTAGATAATGGGAAGAAGAAATTAAGTGATAGGGGTTATAAGTTAATTGAAACGAATAGTGTAAGAAAGAGTAATAAGGGAAGAAGTAATGATAAGCTTATAAGAGCGAATGAATTTATGGAGTTGATTAACAAAAGAGAAGTTCAATATATTGTTTCAGCAAAAGGTGGTGATTTTCTAATGGAGATACTACCTTACTTAGATTTTAATAGGATTAAAGAGAATCCAAAATGGATACAAGGCTATTCAGATAATACAGGTTTAATTCATTCCATTACTACCTTATGTGATATCCCTACAGTGTATGGCTGTAATTTTAATGATTTTGGGATGGAATATTGGCATGAAGCAATCAAAAATAACATAGAACTATTAGAAGGTAATGATATAATTCAGCTAAGTTTTGATAAGTACGAAGATGGGTTCTTTGATAGGATAACTGGGTTAGAAGGGTATACCTTAGAAAAGCCTGTTTTATGGAAGAATGGGAATTGTCTTAATGAAATAAATATAACAGGTATTATGCTAGGGGGATGTCTTGATGTACTGCTTAATTTAGTTGGAACCCCATATGAAAATACGAAAGAGTTTGTTAATAAACATAAGGATGAAGGCATAATATGGTATCTTGAAAGCTTTTCTTTAAATAGTGAATCTATAACAAGAGGATTATGGCAACTAAAAGAAGCTGGATGGTTTCAATATGCAAAAGGATTTATCTTTGGAAGGCCTATGTTTTATGATCATGAATATTATATTTCATATGAAGAATCAGTACTTTCTGTATTAGATGAACTTAAGTTACCTGTGATTTTTGATGCAGATATTGGACATAAAGCTCCTCAAATGACCATCATAAATGGTGGTCTGGCGAATATTATTAGTAAAGAAGGAAAGGGTAGTATTACTTTTCATCTATAATTATATAACTTTTAAGTAGGAGACTAATATGGGTGTGAAACATGGGTCTATAAAAGATTTATTATTAAATAGAAAAAGCAAAAGTATTGTATTAACTTCAACTGCAAATGGAGAAGAAGTTGAAGAAATAAAAGATAAAAATATAGATAAAGATTCAAAAGCAGAAGGACAAGATGAATTGAATCAAGAAATAACAAAAGAGCATAAGGATACTAAAAGAAATAAGCTATTATGTAAACTTGATAAAGAGATTGGTAATTTAATAAAAGAAAAAAATAACCGTATATACTTAATTTATACGCTGCTATTACCCCTATCTGTTATTTATTATGAGTGGATATTTCACGGATTTACCTTTCAAACAATGAATAATAATATACTATTTCCGCTCTTATTATCGATACCTATAGGCATGATAGCAGGTTTCTTAATACAGCTATTTAAAAGTAGGATTCAAAAGATAGTTATTGTAGTGTTAGTCTCATTTTTGTTTATTTTATATAGTGGACAGCTCTTGTATTATTCTATATTTAAGAGGTTTTTATCACTTTACTCTATTGGTGCAGTTGGAATGGATGCCCTTGACTATATGGATGTATTCTTAACTGCCATTGGAGAAAATATAGGAAAGTTATTTATATTTATGATACCATTTGTTGTAACTATATTAATTATAGCAAAGTATAGCGTTACAAATAGAAAAAGTATTAAGTTTAATTTATCTATGTGTACTAGTAGTTTAATATTGTATGGACTGGTAGTTCTTATGCTACCAATCGGCGGGAAAGAACTGTACTCGCCTTATGACTTATATCATAATACATGGGTACAAGAAATGAGCGTTGAAGAATTGGGGCTGCTAACTGCAACAAGAAGAAATATTATTGATTTAATCTTTGATGAATCAACAGAAGAAACAATTGATACTGCAATATTAATTACTCCTACGAATCTACCGATTACTATGGTAGCAGATAGTAATGTAGATGTGGAGGATAAATCAGATGTAGATTCTAATGTATCAGAGCCTGCTATCACGGTTGTCCCTACTCCAATACCGATAGATAGCTCTCCTAATATTTTAGAAATTGATTTTCTAGAGCTTGCCAAGAAGGAAGAGAACAAGCAAGTAAAAGCACTTCATGAGTATTTTGCTACAGAAACTCCAACGAATAAAAATGAGTATACTGGAATGTTTAAAGGCTATAACCTAATTTTATTAACTGCAGAAGGATTTTCACCCTATGCTGTTGATAAAGATGTGACACCAACATTATATAAGTTAGTGAATGAAGGTTTTGTATTTGAAAATTTCTATACGCCATTATGGTGGGCAAGTACTATAGATGGTGAATATGTGGCTTGTACTGGATTAATACCAAAACAAGGTGTTATTAGTTTTAATAAATCCAGTGAAAATACTCTACCATTTGCATTTGGTAATCAATTTAATAAACTAGGATATACAACAAGAGCATATCATAATCACACCTATACATACTATAAAAGAGATAAGTCACATCCTAATCTTGGATATGATTATAAAGGTGTAGGAAATGGACTAGAGGTAAAACAAACATGGCCAGAATCAGATCTTGAGATGATGGAACTTACCATACCAGAATATATTAACGATGAGGCATTTCATACCTATTACATGACTGTGAGTGGACATATGAATTATACCTTTATTGGAAATAGTATGTCTACTAAGAATAAAGATGCAGTAGAGAATTTGCCTTATTCCATGGAATCAAAAGCTTATATAGCATGTAATATAGAATTAGATTTAGCATTAGAAAAATTAATTGCTGAACTAGATACAAAAGGTATTCTTGATAAAACAGTAATTGCACTCAGTGCAGATCACTACCCATATGGACTAGAAAAAGATAAAATAGATGAGTTGGCAGGTCATGTAGTAGAAGAAAACTTTGAATTATATAAGAATCATTTTATACTATGGTCAAATAGCATAGAGGAGCCTATTATAATCGAAAAACCTGCTTCTAGCCTTGATATTGCACCAACGCTATCGAATTTATTTGGATTACCATATGATTCAAGATTATATGCGGGAAGAGATATTTTATCTGATAGTAGCCCACTTGTTATTTTTTCAAATCGAAGTTTTATTACAGATAAAGTTAGTTATAATAGCAAAACCAAAGAGGTTATACAGTTTACAGAAGAAGAATTACCAGTAGATTACATTAAAGTTATGAACAGTATAGTAAAAAATAAATTTTTAATTTCAGAAAAAATTCTGGAAGAAGATTATTATAGTTATATACTGGATTATTTAAGCCATAATCCTATATACAGACAGTTTAATTAATTTTTTTGACCAGCATTAATTTATAATGCTGGTCAAATATTTATTCATATTACAGCTGGAAGATATCCAGGTTTACTTTTAATTCTTTAGCAATTCCGCTAAGATTGCCTGAATATTGTGCAACATCTTGTATTTGGTGTCTTATTTCTTCTACTGATGCAGCTACTTCTTCCGTTCCTGCAGCATTTTCTTCTGCTATTGCAGTAAGACTTTCAACTGCCTTAATGGTATTTTTTCTGGATATATCGAGTGTATCAGTTTTTAATGAAATTGCATCAATACCTGTAACAGATTCGTGAATACCACTCTCTACCACTTGGAAAGCATGAACAGTTTTTACCAGATTATCCTTTTGTACAGCAATAGTTTCCCTAGCATCTAACATTAGATGAACAGCTTGATTTGAGTTCTTAGTTAATTGCTCTAACAGACTTTGTATTTCTAGAGCTGCTAAGTTAGATTGAGCAGCTAGATTTTTAATCTCTGATGCAACTACTGCAAATCCTTTACCTTCTTGGCCAGCCCTTGCTGCTTCTATACTTGCATTCAGTGCTAATAGATTAGTCTGATTTGCAATTGCTGTTATTACCATGGCTGTTTCACTTATTTTAGTAACAGATTCATTGGTTAGATTTGTTTGTTTGTTAACATTATCAATAACATCCATTACACTATTCATAGAATTATGTAATTCGTTTAGGGTTTCTTCTGCATCTTTAGATGTGGTCATTATAGTGTCAATCGTTACGTTTAAATCATTTATTACTTGGGTAGTTTCATCAACTAATGCTCCCATATCATGTACTTCCTTAGAGGCTTCATCTGTTGAATGAGCCTGGGCACTTGAACTAGATGCAATTTCTTGTACCACAAAATCAACTTGCTCGATAGAGTGAAAGGCTTCCCTAGAGAACAAATCTAGGTTGTTTGAGGAAGCAACTAATGTATCACTACTTTTTTGGATTCCGCCTATGATTGAGATCAGTTTCTGATCTAAATCTCTGACACTTCTACATAGAGTACCAATTTCATCTTTGCGGTCATAATATTTACCATTAATAGAAAGTCTAAGATCTCCACTAGATAATGTATGAACTGCGGATATGCTTGTTGTTAAAGGTTTAACAATATATCCCACAATAATGGATACCGATATTGCAGTAATAAGTAGTAGTGAAGCAATCGCAATTATTAACTTAATTACGGTTTTAGAAACGAGTATATCAACTTCTGATTGCAGTGTTCCAAGAAATATCATTCCCACAGGAGTATTTGTACTTTCTTGATAAAGAGGAAGGTAGTAAACAATATATTTAGTACCTAGAATATCCACGTTGTCAGATTGATAGTTTTTACCTTGATCTAAAACTGTTTTTGTGATGAGTGGGGAAGACTGTGTTCCGATTTGACGTACACCTTGTTCATTGACGATTGAAGTTAAGTAACGTGTATCCTTATAAAAAATAGTAACTTCTTTGCCAGTGGTTTCTTTAATCGAATCTACGATATCCGTCGCTTTTGAAATGTTAAGTGAATCGCCCTTCCATAAATCATTATTATTATCAAGATGATAATCTCCGATGTTACCAGTTTCAAAGATACTCTTAATAGCTAATGTGGAAGCATGCATTCCTTTAAATGATTCTTCGTAAATGCTAGACTTAATGTTTGCATGTACCATTACACACACAACAATACTAAGAACTATACTAGGAAATAAGACTAATAATAAAATTTTCTTTTTTAATTTCATGTTCTCCTCGCTAATTGTATAATTTTCCTATAAGAATATTGAATCTTAAGAGAATTAGTTATATATTAAATATATATATAAATGAATTGTACAACAAATAACGACGTTTTTCAACAAATATCTGCCATTATATTCATGTGTTTCTATACAGAAAGTATAGTATTATTTTTATACATCTGTTGAGTAAAGAAAGTCATTTTAATATATAATATAAATACTTAATTAAATTTAATTTTATTTACCCCTTGCATCTTTTAAAGTTCTATGATATGATAAGGCATCAACAAAGGTGTTGGATGTAACTACGCCTTTGTATTTTTTTATATTTATCTAAGAAAAAAGCGTTGAAAGAGACTAACCTTTAGACACTCGCTTATAAACA
>JAFAEB010000438.1 GCA_023424235.1 Bacillota bacterium | reverse complement strand
GTCATATAAATATACACCCTCTCCTCTTTCTAGAATGATTTCATATCGATTATAAGTATGCATTAAATACTCATTTGCTTCTTTAATATATTCATTCATCCATGCTCCCTCCTTCTCACTTACATTTTTTCATGTTCATATAAAACATCTTCATTATTAATAATTGCAGTACCGATACCACGGTTCGTGAAAAACTCAAGTAGTAGGCAATGCTCCATTCTACCATCAAGGATATGCACTCTTGAAACTCCATTACGTACTGCATCGATACAGTTCTTAAGCTTTGGTAGCATCCCACCTCCAATATAACCAGAATCAACTAGTTCTTCTGCTTTTAAAAGGGTAAGAACGGAGATTAGAGTATCTCTATCACTTGGGTCTGTATATACTCCTTCGATATCAGTTAAGAAAGCTAGTTTTTCTGCACCAATTGCGGTTGCTACCGCACATGCTGCATCATCTGCATTTATGTTATAGGACTTATAATTTTCATCAAGGCCAATTGGTGCAATGATAGGGATAAAATTATTTTCAATTAAGGTATCAATAAGCTCAGTATTTACTTTTGCTATGTTACCTACATAACCAATATCCATACCATTTACATATTTTTTTTCTACCATAAAAGTTGCTCCATCTTTTCCACTAATACCAACCGCTTTAACTCCTAGTTGCTCCACCATCTGAACAAGTCCTTTATTTACCTTTCCAAGTACCATTTCCGCAACTTCCATAGTTTGCTCATCGGTAACACGAAAACCTTCTACGAATTTTGGCTCATTGCCTAATAAGCTTACCCACTTACTAATTTCCTTACCACCACCATGAACGATAATCGGTTTTAAGCCAACTAACTTTAACAGGGCAACATCTTTAATTACATTTAACTGTAAGTGTTCATCTAGCATAGCACTACCACCGTATTTAACTACAACTTTTTTATTATTAAACTTTTGAATATAGGGTAGCGCTTCTATTAAGGTTTGAGCCTTTATAAGTATTTGATCCATTTGTTCCATTTGTCTACCAAAACCCTTTCTTTATGAGCGATAATCTGCATTTATTTTTACATAATCGTAAGTTAAGTCACAACCCCAAGCAGTTGCTGAACCATTTCCCATTTTAATATCCGCTATAGCAGATACCGATTCAGCTGATAAAATCTTTGTAGCATATTCTTCACTATAATCGGTTGCCATACCATTTTCTACTAGCTTTAGACTACCATACTCACTTTCAATGAATAAATCCACCTTATCTGGATCAAAAGCTACTCCGGAATATCCCATAGCACATAGAATTCTTCCCCAATTGGCGTCATTCCCATATACTGCAGTTTTAACAAGATTGGACGTAATAATTGATTTACTAAGTGTAATTGCCATTTCTTTATTTGGTGCCCCCATAACGGTTGTTTCAAATAGCTTTGTTGCACCTTCTCCATCTTTCGCCATTTGCTTTGCTAAGTCGGTAGTAACCATATTTAGGGCCTCACAGAATAAATAATAATCTGCATCTTTCTTGTCAATTACCTTATTTCCTGCAAGCCCATTAGCTAATATTATCAGAGAATCATTTGTAGAAGTATCCCTGTCAACGGATACCATATTAAAGCTATCAACCACATCACTTCGAATTGCATCCAGTAAAAGCTCTTTTGTTATTACAATGTCTGTAGTAATAACGCCTAACATGGTTGCCATATTAGGATGTATCATACCTGAACCTTTTGCCATCCCTCCAATGGTAATTTTGATATCATCTATTTCAAAGGATACCGCACTTTCTTTTTTAAAGGTATCGGTGGTCATGATTGCTTCTGCTGCAAGTACTCCAGCATCATATCCTAAAGCCAAACCCTCTACTAAAGGTTCTACTCCATTTAAAATAACATCCATAGGAAGTTGCTTACCGATAACTCCTGTTGATGCCGTAAGTACCTCATGAGCTTCTAAATGTAGCTCTTTTGCTACCGCAGTTGCCATAGCTTCATTATTCACATCACCAAGGGCACCAGTACATGCGTTCGCCACTCCACTATTTAATACCACTGCACTTGCAAGCTCATACTTACTAATAATATCCATATCCCATCTTACAGGAGCAGCTTTAACTACATTCGTTGTAAAAGTTCCAGCTACCTTAGCTGGAATTGTACTATATACTAATGCCATATCTTTTCTTTTTTTCTTAATCCCTGCATAGATCCCACTTGCCATAAAACCTTTTGCAGCAGTAACACCACCTACTATATATTCCATATATTATCCTTCTTTCTTAATCATTCTATTTTAATCTAAAAAATCTATACAATCTTATTAACCCAAATTACTACTTAGCTATCCTTCTAACTATCTATGTCTAACTATCTATGGAAACATAGGTATTAATTGTAACCCTTCTGTTTCCGCTAATCCAAATAGTATATTCATATTTTGTACTGCCTGACCTGCAGCACCTTTTACTAAATTGTCGATTGCACCCATCATAATAACACGATTCGTTCTTTGATCTACGGATAGGTTAATATCTACATAATTACTAGCTCTAACCCATCTTGTTTCTGGTGTTATATCTTTATCTAAAATACGAATAAAGGTCTCATCCTTATAGGTCTCTTTATAAATAGCAATTAGTTCATCATAGCTGCAATTTTTCACAAGATTTCCATAGGCTGTAACCAATATTCCTCGGTTCATAGGTACTAAATGAGGAGTAAAGTTAACAATAACCTCACTAGATGCATAGTTGGATAATTGCTCTTCTATTTCAGGTGTATGTCTGTGTGATGTAACTCCATAGGCTTTTATACTTTCATTCACTTCACAATATAAATTACCAAGCTTTTGTCCTCTTCCTGCTCCAGAAGTAGCAGATTTTGCATCAATAATTATACTCTTTGGATCAATAAGACCAGCCTTTAGTAATGGCGTAATTGTTAGTATGGAGCATGTAGGATAACATCCTGGATTCGCTATAAAGGAGGCTCCTTTAATAGACTCTCGATTTAGTTCACATAGGCCGTATACTGCATCTTTAATCAATTCTTTTGCATTATGCTTGATACCATACCACTTTTCATAAATATTCACATCTTTTATTCTAAAATCTGCACTTAAGTCAATTACTTTTACTTTATTTAGTACATCCATTGTAAGTAGTTCTGATAAAAATCCTTGAGGTGTCGCAGTAAAGATAACATCAACTTCTTTTACAAGCTCATTTATATTATCATCCTTTAAGATGTCATCTACGATACGAAACATACTTTGATATACACTACTGTACTCTTTATCTATGTAACTTTTAGAGCCATACCAAACTATTTTTACTTCTTTATGTTGTAAGAGAATACGAACCAATTCTACACCTGCATAGCCTGTAGAACCAATTATACCAACTTTAATCATTTTGACTCCTCCTTATGATTCCATTTGTTATCTTTATATTTATTTAATATTTTTCATAATTATACATTAAATATCTCCATTATTCAATAGTAGTTTTTATAAAATTTAATTTATATTAATAAATATTCATAACTATTATTCACAAATATACGATATCTCAGGTATTTGCTTGTCAGACAAATAATATTACCTTTTAACAAAAAAAAGAAGATTACCTGTCCAAAGCTGGAAACGTAAATCTTCTTTTAAATTACTTATAGATGCTAAAAGCTATACCATCCTAAAAGGAAGCCCAAAGCCTTTCCTTACATCGTATATTATCTATAATATATTTCTCTTATATATTTTCTTATATATTTCTCTTATATATTTCTCTTTTAAGTTCATCTTATATTTATTTTATATATTTATCCCCTCTGTTTTTAATTCCTTATAGATTCTTGCTACTGGAAAACCTACAATATTATAGTAATCTCCTTCAATTCTTCCAATATGAATACCAAACTTTCCTTGTATTCCATAAGCACCTGCTTTATCAAAAGGCTCACCTGTATTTAGATATTCCTCTATTTCATTATCACTTAGGTCATTTACATATACATCACTTCGTTCAACAAAAGATATCGTTTTTGAATGACCTTCTTCATCTTTAATAATTATGGTAACCCCAGTATATACTTGATGCTTTTCATTAGACATAGCTCTTAGCATTCGAAATGCATCTTGTCTATCTTTTGGTTTTCCTAGTACTTTATCATGCAAGCTAACCATAGTATCTGCACCTATAACTATACAATTATTTATATACTTATTTGCAATATCATTCGCTTTTAATAAAGACAATTCCAAGACAATTTCTTCTGCTTTTGTTTTTGTTGTTATCTCTTCTAAATCACTTATTTCAATCATAAATTTATCTGTTATTTTACTTAGTAATTCACGCCTTCTTGGTGACCCTGATGCTAAAATAATTTTTCTCATCTTTCCTCTTTTCTACAGTATATACTGATAATTTCTATTGTAATTAAAATAATAAATGACTAGCAAATACATCACTACTCTACTTACTCTAATTTGTATTTCTATGTTCAATTTTTTATTTTATCTATTAAGTATAATATGAAACAATATTATGAGTCAAACTATATTCTAAATCACTACACTATTATCTATATATATAAATTTAACCTATATTAACAGTTACCTACTACACTCTTTATAACATCCATAATAACAAATAACATGTAAAAGTATACACATATACTTTAATAAGATTTTTATCCATCTATCTATACTATAACCATTAAAATTACATTATTTAATTAAAAATCATCAAAAATACTATTGCATATTTTAACATTGTAATGTATATTTATAATATTATATCACTATAGGAGGATTTAAAAATGAAAGAAAAAGTAATATTAGCATATTCCGGTGGACTAGATACCACTATGATTATTCCTTGGTTAAAAGAAAATTATGATTATGAAGTGGTATGTGTATGTATTGATGTTGGCCAAGGAAATGAATTAGATGGATTAGAAGAAAGAGCAAAATTATCTGGTGCAACTAAATTATATATAGAAGATGTGGTAGATGAATTTGTAGATGATTATGTGATACCTTGTGTAAAAGCTGGTGCTGTATATGAATATAAATATTTATTAGGAACTTCTATGGCACGTCCAGTAATCTCCAAACGATTAGTTGAAATAGCAAGATTAGAAGGCGCTACTGCAATCTGCCATGGAGCAACAGGGAAAGGAAATGATCAAGTACGTTTTGAACTTGGTATTAAAGCATTAGCTCCAGACTTAAAAATAATAGCTCCATGGAGAATATGGGATGTAACTTCTCGTGAGGAAGAAATTGAATATTGCAAAAATCATGGCATTGATTTACCATTTTCAGCAGATAATAGCTATAGTCGTGATAGAAACTTATGGCATATTAGTCATGAAGGTTTAGAATTAGAGGACCCAGCTCTCGCTCCTAATTATGATCATTTACTTGTACTTAGTGTATCACCATTTAAAGCTCCTGATGAAAGCGAAGATTTAACTCTAACCTTTGAGAAAGGTATTCCAACCAGTCTTAACGGAGAAAGTATGAAACCATCCTTACTGATTGAAAAGTTAAATGAGTTGGGTGGAAAGCATGGCGTTGGTATCATCGATATTGTTGAAAACCGTGTCGTTGGTATGAAATCACGTGGTGTATATGAAACTCCTGGTGGAACAATTCTTATGGAAGCTCATAATGCCCTAGAAGAATTAATCCTCGACCGAGCTACTCTTACTTGCAAAAAAGAAATTGGTAATAAATTTGCAGATGTGGTTTATGAAGGTAAATGGTTCACTCCTTTACGAGAAGCATTACAAGCTTTTGTTGATTCCACACAAGCATATGTAACAGGAGAAGTAAAACTTAAATTATATAAAGGAAACATTATACGCCAAGGTATCTCTTCACCATATTCCTTATATAATGAAAGTATTGCCTCCTTTACAACTGGTGATTTATATAATCATCACGATGCAGAAGGATTTATTAATCTATTTGGTTTATCCTTAAAGGTACGCGCCATGAAACTTAAAAGTTTAGAGGATAATAATTAATATGAATTAAGTGAAATATAAGTATTATTATTTACTTTCTGTTTGATTAATCAAATCATCTTCCTTAATTAGAATAATAATCATCTAAATTTCATAAATTTAATCAAGAATTAATATTCTCTTTAACTAGTTGTAATTTTTATAAATTAGAATATTAACAATACAAAATAAATTTATAAGGAGATTACTTAAATGATTGTAACTACTACCCCATCTGTTGATGGAAAGAAAATTGTAGCTTATCACGGAATTGTGTTTGGAGAAGTTATTTCTGGTGTTAATTTTATAAAGGATTTTGCTGCAGGATTATCTAACTTTTTTGGCGGACGTTCTGGAACTTATGAAGAAGAATTAATAAGAGCTAGAGAAAGCGCTATTATAGAAATGGAAGATCGTGCAAGAAGATTAGGCGCTAACGCTATCGTTGGTGTTGATATTGATTATGAAGTACTAGGTGCTGATAATGGGATGTTAATGGTTACTGTTTCTGGTACAGCAGTTACATGTGAATAATAATTAAAAGTCCAAGTTAGTCTTGGACTTTTTCTATTTTATATTAACTTTTATTTAAAATAATATTTATCTAAGTAGGCATTTAGCACTTTCTCATACTCTTCAGAATTTTTAACACCGGACTGAGCATGGGATGCATTGGGTGCTAAATATATTTCTCTTTTATATAACTTTTTATTATACATATTCTCTGACATGGAATACGGAATATAATCATCTTCTAGTCCATGAATGAATAAAATAGGTGCATTAGTGTGTATCACTCCACTTATAGGATTTACATCTTTAATGGAAAATTTTGCTCTCATTCGAATTATAATATCGGCAATCAATATAAATGGAAATTGTGGTAAATGATAAAACTTTTTAATCTGGTATTTTATTAAGTTCTCTAAGGTATCATAGGAGCAATCTGAAACTACTGCTCTAACTCTTCCATCAATTGTAAGATGTGATAGTACGGTTGCACCACCCATTGATTCTCCATGAGTGACAATGGCTAAATTTTGACCAAAAGTATCATAACACCAATCAACTACTGTCTGTAAATCGAATTTCTCATAATAGCCCATTGAAGTAAATGTCTTGCCACTTAGTCCATGGTTTCGATGATCATAAACTAATACACTGATACCTCTTTTTATATATAATTTTGCATAAAGCAAGCTTCCATACTTACAGCTTGTATAGCCATGGCATATAATAGCTAACTTAATCTTCTCCTTTGGATTATCGAGTTGTTTTTTGCTTTCACTACTATTTAGCAAACTACACGAAAGATCATAACCATATCTAGATTTTATGGTAAACTCCCTTTTATCGAGGTTATCATACCATTTTTTATCAAGTCTCTTTGTTTCAATCTCACGGGTAAACAATGTTTCATATTTTATACGTCTAGGTTTTAATAATATATTCGATAATATAAAACTTGTCATAAGTATGAGTATTAGAATAAGGGTGAGACCTAATATAAAATATGCCATAACTAATTCTTACCTCCTTTGGTACAAGAATATTATACACAATGTGTCAATATGAATATCCTACCATATTTTAATTCATATGAGAATTATTTTTTGTATTTTTATCAATTTATTTCAAATAATTAATTTTTTACAATTTATATAATTTAACTTAATTGTTAATTAATAATTACGATTCCATAGTATATATTCATTTATAGTGCTTATTATAATATTTTTTGTATATCTAAGAAGATTTCTGTCATATTGTATTGATATTTTTCCAAAAATAATTTACTATAGATATAGATTGATCCTAGGACCAATTTACTATATATACAATGATGAGGATGTACAAGGAGAGTATTTATGGATAAGGACACAATTTTAGTTGTGGATGATAGTGAAATAATATGTAGTATTATTAAGGATATTTTAAGGACACCTTCTCTCCATATCGAGGTAGTTCATTCTGGTGAAGAAAGTATTGAGATTGCTAAAAAAATAACCCCTACACTCATATTATTAGATATTATTATGAATGGTATTGATGGTTATGAGACCTGTAGAATATTAAAAAATACACCGGAAACTAAAGATATACCTGTAATTTTTATTACTGCTAACAATGATTCTGATTCCGTATTAAAGGGATTTGAAGTTGGTGCTCAAGATTACGTATCGAAACCTTTTATAGCAGAGGAACTAAAAGCTAGGGTTAAGGTTCATATGCAAAATATTAAGATTCAGCGAGAGCTTAAAAGATTAACTGAGGAACTACAAGTTTTAGCTACCACTGATTATTTAACAAAATTATATAACAGACGATACTTCATGGAGCAATTACATATATATGTTACAAAAAATCAAAATCCTCTTTCGCTGATCTTATTTGACGTGGATAATTTTAAGAAAATCAACGATAATTTTGGTCATAATGCCGGAGACCAGGTTTTAATAGCCATATCAAATATTTTAAAATTATTACTTCGCGAAGAAGACATCATTAGTAGATGGGGTGGAGAAGAACTTATGATCTGCCTTCCTGAAACAACTTGCGATAAAGCACTAAGTATCGCTAACAAACTTCGAAATGAGATTTCCAAATATCCTTTTCAGTATGATAAGCAAGTTTTTAATTGTACTGTTACAGGAGGTGTCATACCATATAATAGAAATTTAACTGCAGAGAAAAATATTACTTTTGTAGATCAAGCACTATATAGTGGTAAATCTGCAAGCAAAAATTGCTGTATTATAAAATATCCTTCTTAAAGGAGAATTAATATGATTTATGTTTCTAAAGATGCTAGAGGTCATTTTAACACCATCGAAAAAGCTCTAGAATCTGTGAAAGAAAAAATAGAACCTGTAACCATTTACATATACGATGGAATTTATAAAGAGAAGCTTATTATTAATAGACCAAATATTACTTTACTTGGTGAGTCCAATGAAGGTACTATAATTACTTATCAAAATTATGCAAAAATGCCTATGAATGATGGTACTCTCTGTGGCACCTTTCGTAGCTTTACTATGATGATCGATGCAAACAATGTAACACTTAAAAACCTAACAATTGAAAATGCATCAGGTAGTGGAACAATTGTTGGTCAAGCAATTGCCTTGTATGCGGATGGGGATAAAATTACTGTTGACAATTGTAGGTTATTGTCTAGTCAGGATACACTTTTTACAGGCCCTCTTCCACCTACACCATATGAAGCTAATGGTTTTATTGGACCAAAGGAATTTGCACCTCGAATCAACGGAAGACAGCACTATAAAAAGTGCTTTATTATGGGCGATATTGATTTTATTTTTGGTAGCGCTACTGCATATTTTGAGAAATGCACACTATATTCCATACGAAGAATTATGAACGATAATGATCCCATCCATGGGTATGTAACTGCTCCTTCTACTCCAGAAGGTCAAACCTATGGCTATGTATTTTATCAATGTGATTTTATCAGTAATTGTCCAAAACATTCTGTTTATCTTGGACGTCCTTGGAGAAACTTTGGCAAAGTTGTTCTAATAGATTGTAATATAGGCGAACATATAAAAGAAGAAGGTTGGCATGATTGGAATAAATTAGATGCACATTATTCGACCTTTTTTGCAGAATACGGTAGCAAGTTGATTGCTTCTGATGATATAATAGAGGATAAGCGAGTACCTTGGTCACATATTTTATCAAAAGAAGACAGCTTATTTTATACAAAAGAAAAGGTACTTAGTACACTCGATTAAGGAGATTAACTTTGGCATACGAAATACTTGTTTTAGATATTGATGGTACCTTAACCAATTCAAAAAAAGAAATATCAAATAATACATTAGAGGCTATATTAAACATCCAGGAAAGAGGACATATTGTAGTTCTTGCTTCTGGTAGACCGACTCCTGGAATCCTAGCCTTATCAGATGAACTAAAACTAGCAAAATATAAGGGTTATATCTTATCATATAATGGCGGAAAGATCATTCATTGTGCTAGCAATAAAATAATCTTTCAAAAAGTTTTGAGCCCATCCATGATACCAGAATTATATCAAGATGCAATCGATCATAATGTTGGCATTATAACATATGAAAATGATTCCATTATTGCTGGAACTAAAATTGATGAATATATGTTAAAAGAAGCAAGCATAAACAAGATACCAATAAAAGAAGTGGCTAATTTTACTGATTATGTTACCTTTGATGTAAATAAATGTTTGATGACAGGAGAACCTAGTCATTTAGCCTTTGTAGAAAAGCAATTAAAGAAAAAATATAATAC
>JAFAEB010000220.1 GCA_023424235.1 Bacillota bacterium | reverse complement strand
AATCAGCTCCTTTGCATGTCCGATTCGAATAGAATTTAAGTAGTGAAATATGGTATTCCCTGTTCTTTCTAAAAAGATACGATTAATATAATCAAAATTCACTTCAAATCGCTCTTCAATTATAATACTGGACATTTTATTCATATAGTTACTATTTAGATAATCAATGATTTCATCCACCTTATTCTCAGATTTCTTCATTGTCTTACCCTTATGCGTAACATTTTCTTGTAGCACAAATCCGTGAGCAACATTCATTAGATACCTATGCAATTCTACTGCTGCTTGCCTTTTATAATGTTCCTCACGCTTATTATAGATACTAACAGCCATATGAAGGATTCCCTTATTTTCTTGATAATGAAGAATGTTATCATGCTTTTTAAAAATAGCATAAGGGTCCGTAGGATCATTTTCATCTAGATTATAGCTAAGTAATGAAATTCTTCTCTTTTCTAGCATGTCATAAACAGCTGCTAACTCTTTCTCTTCTTTTATCCGAGTTAAATCACTATGACGAAAATGTACATAATAATAGCTACAAGTTGCCATTTTATAGCCTTGATGGAATAGGCCAGGCTCTAAGAGAAAAAAATCACCCTTCTTTAAATGATAACGGACATTATCTTCTTCTAAATACATATCCCCATCACGAATGACATAGAGAATATACTCATTTGCAGTCCTTGCAAAATGAATCCAAGGTTTTACATAATTAATTTTCCCTATCATTCTAACTTGCGGTAAGATATCTGTATTATAAGAAAATAACATCCCTTTTCACCCTTCTATTTTATTTCAATCCATATTAAATCCCATATTTTAAGTGAAGGTACTTCAAATATAATGTGTTGACCATTTTCCTTCTCTACTAATGTATAATCTATAGATATTGTCACTGAGTCCATATCTGGTGTCGCATAATACACAGCAGCAATTTCTGCATCCATTAATAAATCCATTTGAATCCTATGTATCTCTTCTGGTTCTTCATATTTTGGTTGATTCCAGTACTCATTTATATTCCTAAGATTAATTAATTGTATCATGGTATAGTTACTTGATTCTTTTACAAGTGACCATACCTTTCCACCTTCTCCACAAGAGGAAAACATAATATCTGGCCTATTAAAGACGGACATTTTTATATCCTCATTAATTCCATTGGCAGCAGTCATTGAGATATCCATAGCATTACGGTCAAATAATAGTTTACCATAACGTACCGTAAAATCGCAATATGCTCGTACCTTTGGCAAGAAATTCTCTTCTAGCTTAGCATAATTTACATAATAGCTATCGCATAGTAAACTATTACTTTCACCAAACACTAGCTGGGTACCACCAGAAGCTAAAATAACAGCATTGGTAATAAGAAGGGAGGTCTCGGCTGCAAGCACATCTTCTTTTGTTACCATATTTTTAAATGGTGCCATGTAAGCCGCTAATATTACTTGCTTGGCACCAAGGTATTTCGCTTCTCGTATTAAGGTATAAAGGTGGTGATAGGTTATATGAGGTGGCCATACTTCAATATATACGGCCTCCTGCTTCGTATCCGCTATATATTCCACAGGCCAGTTATTTACTGCATTAAAGATTACTCCTGCCTTCGGATCTATTTCTTTTACAAGATCATTTGCATCCTCTATCATAGACGGAAAGGTCTTAGCTAAGGAATATCTATCCTTATTATTACTCCATGCAAATTTAGGAAACCCATAGGTATCCATGTGAATACCTTGAAAGCCTAGTTCCTTTACGGCACACCTATACTCCGATAATATGTGCTGATACCAAGGCTCATCCTTTGAGGTATTCATAAATACCAACCAATCAGCAAATAAAAGAGGTTCTCCATTTTTCTTATATATTGCCCAAGAGGGATTCTTCTCATATGCTTCTTTACTTGCAGCATATACAGCTCCATATGCAAAGGGCCTGATTCCACTTTCTTTACAAAAGTTGATTTTATTCTTTATTGTCTGTAGGGAGATTGTTCGACCTAGTGGTTCAACATATTCCTCCTCTAAGGATAGTAAATTATCATGACGATACATCCAATCATAGAATTGTAATGCATTTAGATGTAACTTCTTGGCATAGATAATGTCGCTGGTATCATCCTTCTCCTCTGGTGAAAAATCCGCTAAAAATCCATAACGAATTTGATAATCCATCGGGTCAACAACATCAAAGGCTGTGTGTAATTCTCTATGATTATTCTCATCCCTAGCTTCTACAATAACATCAACCCCATAGTTGCCAACAGGCAATACCAAGGGTAAACGATAGAAAATAGGGTTATTTTCGAATTCAGAAATGTCTACTTGTTTTAAAAAGATGGTCTTATCCAAAGTCTTTACCATAATCTTTAGAGATGAAATAGCTTCTATGGTCTTACTTTCAAATAAGATATGTACCGTTTCTTTATCAAAATATTGTGCCTTATCTGGGTAACAGTCAAGGTGGTTATAATAGCTCATAGTTTGGTTAAACCTCCATTTTATTCTTTAATAGAGCCCTCCGCTAATCCTCCAATCACTACCTTCTTCTGAAAGAGTATAAATAATAGAATTATCGGTATCTGTGTAATAATAGAAGCCGCAAAAACCCATTCCCATCGGGTAGCATGCTGTCCATTCAATCTTTGCAATAACATAGGAAGTGTAATCATTGCTTCATTTGAACCAAGTAATACTTTTGCAGTAAAATATTCCTCCCAAATACCCTGTAAGGCAAATAAGGTCATAGTCCCAAGGGCTGGTTTTGATAGGGGTAACATAATTTTAGTAAATATGGTCCTATGAGTTCCGCCATCGATAATAACTGATTCCGATAGAGCATCTGGAAGCCCTCTAAAAAACCCTCTAAGAAAAAAAGTATAGCCGCAGACGCCAGTGGATACATAGATAAGAATTAAACCTGCTCTCGTTCCTACAAGTCCGCCTTGTAAGCTTTCAATTGGAAGTTTCATATTACTAAGGGTAATAAATTGTGGAATGATATTTAGAAAACCTGGCACCATTAAGGTGAAAAGATACAGTTTAAATATAAGTTCTCTTCCTGGAAAAGGAATTCTAGCAAAGCCATAAGCAGATAAGGTAGCAATCACCACTTGAATGGCAACCGTCAAAATGGTATTGATTATGCTATTCCATAATGCTGTTGAGAATATATCCAAGCTTAATATATATTGATAAGCATCGAAAATAAACTCCTTAGGAATGATTCTAGGCGGGTAAGGCAATGAAAAACTAAACTGTTCAAAGGAGTTGGATATCATAAATATGTAAGGTATCGAAAATACAGCTAAAGCTACTAATAAGAGAATCCATAGTAAAATTTGCATGGTCCATTCAGATAATTTTTTGCTTTTATATTTCATACTGAGTCCTCCTTATCTGCATTTTCTAGCTTAAACCCACGATTTAAAAGAAGAGTTAAGGCAAGAATTGTAATGGACGTAATCATACCAATTGCAGAGGCTTCACCAAATTGGAACTGATTAAAGGATCTGTCATAAAGTAAGTACTGTAATACCGAGGTTTTTCCATTGGGATTGCCTGAAGTAAGTAACATAACCTGTATAAAAACATTAAAGGAACCAATAAGCATATTCACTAGTACATAGAAAGTGGTAGGCTTTAATAAAGGCATCACAATTCTACAAAACTTTTGCCAAGCAGTTGCTCCATCAAGGGCTGCTGCTTCATAAAGGTCTTTTGAGATTCCTTGTAATGCAGCCATATAGATTAAGATTGCCCATCCTGTATTTTTCCATATACCCATAAGCCAGATTGCAAAATTACCCGTCCATTCTCTTAACAACCAGGGAATATAATCCTTACTTAAGTGTAGAACATCAACAATAATATAGTTAATCAAGCCACGGTTACTGCTGTTAAACATATATTGAAAAACTAATCCCACAATAACCCATGATGTAATAACAGGAAGATAAAAACCTACCTTAAATATCGTTCTACCTCTTCTTAAATTATTAATAAGAAACGCAAACAGCATACCTAAAAATATAATGCAAGGGGCGGTAATTATGGCATACAGAAAATTGTTACGAACTGCATACCATATGCGATTGTTATTGTCCGTAAAAATAGATATGTAATTCTCTAGTCCAAGCCAGGTAACCTCCCTCTTTACAATCTGATATTCTGAAAAGGAAATTCGAATCGTAAAAAGCATAGGATATAAAACGAATATACTAACTAAAATGAGCCCAGGAAGTATGAAAGGAAGAGCTGTTCCTAATTGGTATAATTCTTTTTTCCTTTTTCTTTTATTTAAATGTTTATTAATTTCTGACACATTGTCACCCCATTAAGTAGATTGCTGCAACGAAACATTGCAGCAATCTTTGCTTCTATACAGTTTTTGGTATCATTATTTCTTTGCTAAATGAGAATCTATGAGGGCTGCTGCATTCTTAAGCTCTGACTGTACATCTGCCTGATTCGCAAAGATATTCATCATTGTATTACTCCATACTTCACCAATTGCCGTGTGATTAGGAGATGGAATTCTAGCACTTGCTGATTCTAACTGTTTCATATATATGGACCAAATTGGATTTTGTGTTACCTTTTCATTAGCAACTAAACTCTTTAACACTGGGATTTGACCCACTTCAAGCATGGCAAGTTGAACTTCCTCCGATGTCATAAACTTAGCAAATTCAAAAGCTGCTTCCTTATTCCTTGATGCCTCAAAAATAGCTATATTTTCACCACCAACTACAGATGCGCTTCTACCATTAAAGGAAGGGATTACCTCAGGTACGATACCTTGCTCTAGGTTCTCTTCATATGAACCAAAGAACCAAGGACCTTCAAAGAACATAGCATATTCACCAGTACGAATACCATCCCATGCATCTACTGTTCCATCCACGTCACGTATTGTAAATACTTTCTTATTATGTAATTCAATCAATTTATTAACTGCGTCAATACTTGCTTGACTATCTAAATATCCAGTCGCCTTAGTAAAACTCTCATCTGTTAACGTACCACCAAACAACCAGAAGTAAGGATAAAGATCCCAATCGCCTACACCAGATACATTTAATAGAGGAACTTCTGATTTTTCTGCTGCTGCAATGAATTCCTCCATAGTAGCTGGTGCTTTAGTTAACCCAATACTAGCCATTGTATTTAAATTAACGACTGCTGCTTTTGTATTCGTATCTAAAGGTAATCCATAATATTTATTTTGATAAAAATTGGTGGATAAAGGCCCATCTAAAAAGTTTTCTTTCATCTCAGCAAAACCCTTAAAATTATCTAAAGCTGTAATACCACCAATTTCTGCGTAAGCCGCAGTATTTACAATATCAATACGTGCTACATCTGGTGTTTGACCAGTACCAAATGCTGTAACCATCATTTGATGAAATTGGCCACTATCTTGTCTAATCGCTTCAATTGTAATATTAGGATATTTTTCTTGCCACATTGGTAACACAACAGTCTTTAGCTGTGCTTCTTCTCCATCACCATAGGTGTGCCAAAAAGTTAAGGTAATCTTTTTATCCCCAATATTACCATTACCTGTAGAAGTTGATGTATCGCTTTCCTCCTCTTTCCCCTTACATCCTGTTATTGTTACAAGGAGAAATG
>JAFAEB010000203.1 GCA_023424235.1 Bacillota bacterium | reverse complement strand
TTTGTATAACTTTTATAATTTGTTTCGCCATACGAATCACTTGTTAGTGCAAGAATACCCTCACTAATGGATAACGTCAATAATCATAATCTAGAATTATTGACATATATGTTGAATCATACAATTTCTATTTAATGATTTTGTACATGTTACACAATTTATAATCATATAATTCTTTCTTAATCAGATGATGAAATAGAATGATTATCATAATAATGCACTTGTTTCATAGAAAATTCAGATGATTATAGACAATTACACCAAGAAAAAAGATGATTATCCAAAACCAAACTGTGTTTTAGATAACCATCCTATTAACTGCAATATAAATGCATATTTATAATTTCTTATTTAATAGCCTAAACTTACCTGGTGTGATACCTTCCAATTTACTAAAAAATCGAATGAAATTTTGAGAATTGGTATAGTTTAATTTAGTTGCAATTTCTGATACAGTTAAATCTGTTTCTAATAATAACTTCTTTGCTTGTTCTAACTTATGTTCTCCAACATAATTGCTAAAAGTAGTATTTTTTTCAACTTTCATAACCTTCCATATATAGGTTGGATGATAGTTAAGATGTTCTGCACATTCGGTTAAGGTAATATCTCCACCAGTCTCATCAATTAACGCTTGGATATTATTCATAATTTCAGATGACTTACTTGTCCTAAAGTCATCTAGCTTTATTATGATCGGTTCTATAATTTTATACTTCATATAACTTCGAATCTTATCCATGTCATAAATTTGATTGAATCGTTGAAACATACTTGCTAGATCATCATCAAATATTTGATTTATTTGTAATCCTGAATCTGTTGCTACTAATATAATTGCAACTAAAAATCGTTGTAAGCTTAAACTAATTTCGTTATGCAATGCTTTTTGATCAATTAAAGAATTGATAAATCGATCCACAATCTCATAGGATTTCTCCTTGTCACCAAGATCCACTGCTTCTTTAATTTCTCTTTCTAATAAACGTTCATAGGAAAAACCACTATCTTTCGTAGTGATATCAGAATAGAACATAATCTCATTTTGGCAAAGCTCTTGCTTTTTATTAAAAATATCGTTATCCTTAAGGGCTCCTATACTTTCGTAATAAGCGTTTCCATAAAGCTTTAATTCATTAAATGGTGAACTAACACCCATACTTATATGAAATTTATATTTACTAAATACAAAATCATCGATTCGATTATATAACTCATACACTTTATCTTCTAATTCATTAATTTCTCTAGCAGTCACAGCACATATAATGGTTTTGGCAAAGCAAATTGCTGGCATGAATAAGTCTTTAGCAATATCATATGGCATCGTTTCTACCGTATCAATTCTAAGCGCATCTTGTTTTGCCTCGTCAAATAGGTCTTGTCCATTATTCGTTTTAATATTAATGGTTAATACCATATAGTGTTTTTCTACTACAATAGATAATTTCTTTAAATAACTATTAATATCCTCTTCCTTAATATCCCCACGTATCAGTCTAAACTGGAAATTCTCCATTAATTGAGGTTGTTGGCTTATAATTAAATTCTCAAGTAAGGTATTATTATCCACTAGATTATCAATACTTTTTACAATATAATCAAACTCATTTTTGATTTTTTCATCTTTTTTATTAGGTGAAATCCCATCCACATAGTTTGAAAGTTTAATAACTGGTGAGTATAATCGTTTGGTAAATACAATTGCTAATATTAATATAACAATAATAATCCCTAGTATCAAAAATGTAATTGATAAGATGGACTCACCACCATTTTGCACAAGTTCCATATTGTAGCTTACAACATAAATCCAGTCCATTGCATTCGATTCTTTGCTAACAATACCATATTCTGTTCCGTTTATATCTGTTATATATTCTAAGGTTTTTAAAGATTGATTTTGTAACGTATCATATAAACTATCCGAAAGCATCTTATTTGTTGTAAAGATTAAAGTACCTGAATTATCAAATACAGTAATATCACTACCTGCTAGATCTTCTTTTAATACTTCTTCTAGTTTATTCATTGAAATATTTACAATTAATAGTCCATGCGGATTTTTTTGAATTTGTGGTAGTTTAAGAACTAAAGAGAGATTTCTAAGATTAATGGTTTCTCTTTTCAATGTTTCTCGATTCGACGTCATATTTGTAATCCAGAAATTTCTTAATAATGAGTTCTCATTATAATGAAATACTTCCTCAACTTCATCCTTTTATTAATTAAATTGTATTTAAACATACCTCGATTACTAAGTACCCACTCTGTTCGATAATTGATAAAGGTATATCCCTCTATATATTCAGAATAATAATCTGGACCAGATAGTTTCTTACCAGCCCTAACTAGTTCAGAATAATCCGAATACTTTATATCTTCTTCTAAGAGCCATTTTACTATGTCACCTTCAACTGCTTCAATATAACTCTTTCTTATATTAATAAGAACATTATCCACTCTATTTTTAACTTGACTAACCGTAGTGGTATTCGATACATTAATTTTATTCATCACTTCTGTTATGTAGGTTCGATAAGAATAAACACCAAGTGTAATTATTGGTATAAATGTAATCACTAAAATATAGCAAAATATCCTACTCTTATAATTTAGGTTTAACTTTTTTAAGTTCATCATGTGTACCCAACCTTCACTTCTTTGTGTATTTACTATTATATCAAATATTGTCGAAAATGATAGTATACAGATATAAGATATATTCTTACATAATCCATAGTTTATTATATATATCTTTTTATTAAAAATAAATAATCATTTGTACAAAATTAGGAACTAAGATAATGATTATTGTATTTTTGATAAGTAAATTTTACAATAAGCTTAACTATTAAAGAAAAGAGGAATCTATATGGAAATAAAAAAAACTCATATTTATCTCGCTTCCGATTCCACCGTTCAAAGCTATGATGAAATTTATTATCCTCAAACTGGATGGGGACAAGTAATCATTGATTTTTTAAATCATGGTGATTTTATAGAAGTAAGCCAAGCAAAGTCCTGCTCCTATTCTCTTGCAAAACGTTATGAAACAAAGAAAGTTGTTATTGAGAATCGTTCTATTGGAGGAAGAAGTTCACGTTCCTTTCTTGAGGAAGGTAAGTTTGATGAACTATTACAAGTGCTAGATAAAGGGGACTATTTATTCGTTCAGTTTGGACATAATGATGCTACCATTGAAAGGCCTAATCGTTATGTATCCGTAGAGGATTTTCCACTATATATTCAAAAATACATAGATGCTTGTAGTGAGAAGGAGGCTACTTGTGTTCTTGTAACACCAGTTGCAAGAAGAAACTGTGATGAAAATAAGGGTGAGTTTAAAATTAGTTTTGCTGCTTATCGAGATGCAATGATTAAAATTAGTGCAGAACAAAACATACCTTTACTGGACCTTGGCTATCATAGTTATGAGTATCTTAAAACATTGGGTGTTAATAAAAGTAAAGAACTTTATATGTGGTTAGAGCCTAATGAATATCCAGATGGTGCATATAAAGAGGGATTAAAAGATAATACCCATCTTAGTAGAAAAGGTGCACTTATCTATGCTAACATTCTAGTTGAGTTAATAAGAAATTATAATAAGGATTCCAAATTAGATAGCATTAAAAAATTAATTCCTTAATAGATAACTCCCTTTCACTAGATATAGAATACTAGAGAAAGGGAGTATTTATTTTATTTTTTCTTTTTAAATTTAATTACTTTTTGATTTTCTTTTCTTTCCTTATTCCTTAGCTTACTATCCTCTAAATCCTTCATGGAAGTTAAATCATTTGAAGTTTCCATGGAAAGTTTGCTATTCCATTCATTATGACCTTTCTCTTTCCCTGTAAACTTATCTACCATAGTTATTACGAAATAGATCCCAGTATACAAAAATAAAAATATAAATCCAGCAATTAAGCCTGTAGTTTGCCCCTTTACAAAAGGCATACTTGCGATTGCTAATACCAGGGTTAATAGAACAAATAGTGAAGTATAAGGATATCCATATAGTCTACATTTATCTCCAGGTTTACCATGCTTCGTTCTATATTTTATATGAGTTGCCATAATCACCACATAAGTAAATAATAAAGCAAAACCTCCTGAACTAATTAAAAACATGTATAAGCTAGGCAATAATAGTCCAATTCCTAAAGCAATTAACATAAATAAACCAGAAAATAGAATTCCTCTATAAGGTACATCCGTCTTTTCTTTCAAACATACAGGAGCTAATCCACTATCTGCTAAAGAACGTATCATCCTGCCTAATCCAAACATTGCTGCTAACATAGTGGAAAGAATTGCTGTAATTAATACAATATTAATAACCGTACCAATCCAAGCAATACCTACACTGTTAAGAGCAGTTACGATAGGGCTCATATTTTCTGGTATATTTTCGGTTGGTATTAATAATAATATCGATAGGACTGAAAAAATATATAAACTAAGTAAAGCAAATACTGTAATCTTAATCGCTTTTGGTATGGTTACCCTTTTGTTTTGTGCCTCAGAGGCAGCTAAACCAATAACCTCAAATCCAGCATAGGAAAACATTACAATTAACATGCTCCCTGCTAATCCTTTCATCCCATTTGGCATAAGTGGTTCACTTATTAAGGTTTTCACTCCCACTAAGCCCTTTCCTGGAAATAATCCAACGATTAATAATATAGCAACTATAATAAAGAAAAGAATGGTTAGAATTTTAATCACTGCTAGTCCACTTTCTAATTTACTAAGCATGGTAGCTCCTAATAAATTAACGAATGTAACGCTTATAATAATACCACTACCTAACAATGGAATTGATATCCTAGGGAAAAATTCTTTCACTAATAATGATACTGCCGTAGCTTCACTAGACATTGCGAGTACCATTCCTGTCCAATACACCCATCCTAACACGAATCCTGTCCCCCTACCAAATGCATCGGTAGCAAATGTATGAAAGGAGCCTGAGTCAGGATTATCTACCGTCATTTCAGATAATGCAAAAAGAATGAAATAAACTAAGATTCCTCCAAGAATATATGCAATTAAGATAGACGGTCCTGCTGCTTTTATTGCTATAGATGACCCAATAAAAAATGAGCCTCCTATAACAGAACCAAGAGCAAGCATTGTTAATGACCATGCAGTTAGACCTTTTTCTTTGTTCAAGTTTATTTCCTCCCTATAAATGATTGTTATTCTTATTATTTCAATTAATTTCGGATTACATTCATTTATATGGATTAAAACTCCTAATATTTTAATTATTATCGCTCGTTGTATCCTCAACTTCAGTAGCCTTAGGATTTACATAAGTAGCAGAGAAAAAATAATCTCCAGCTTTATCGCTATAAAAGTATAAATAATCTGTATCTGCTGGGTATAGAGCAGCTAAGATAGTATTCTTACCTGGATTACATATAGGACCTGCAGGAAGTGCAGCACACTTATAAGTATTATAAAATTCATTATATCGATTAATATCACCATCAATAAATGGCTTAATATATCGCTCAACATAAAAGATAGAAGCATCTAATTGAAGTTTCATTCCTATATCTAATCGATTGTGTATTACGGATGAAACATTTGGTTTAATTGTTTTATCACCAACTTCTTTTTCAATTAGAGAAGCTATGATTAATATTTCATCTATGGTGTAACCTAATTCATCTGCTCTTTGTCTATATTCATTGCTTATTTTACTTTCTGTATTTCGAAGGAATTTACCTATTACATCCTGTGGTTTACTTAATCGGTAAAATTCATAGGTATCAGGGTAGAGATACCCCTCTAAGAGGAAACTACGCTGTTTGCTTTTCTCTATATGAGCTACTAATGGATAATAGGTGAAATCGTACTCTTCTACGGTATTAAATAACTCCTTCGTCGATTTACTTACTCCCTTTTTTACTAACAATTCAAATACTTGTGCCATAGAGTAGCCTTCTGGTATGGTGACCCTAACCGTATTTGAAATTCCATTGACACTTGTAGCAATAGGAATCTTATCCACCTTTTTATATGGATTGTATATAATTAATCCACTATAAATTGATGTATCATACCCATAGTCTCTTAAATTAGCTTCTTTCACGTACTTATATCCGCTATTACTTCCCATTGCCCATTTTAAACTTGACATATGTATCATAACTGAAGAGGATTGTGGAGATACATACATTTTATATGTCATTGTTTGCTTTGATACCTTTGCTGATTTTGATTTATAGTATTTTGCAACCTTACTATTTCTCTTAAAAACTACACTTCTATTATTATACGTATTGGTCACAGTTGCTTCTTTCGCCTTAGAGTCATATTTATATTCAAGTTCTGGTATTAATTTCACAAGCCTTTTTAAAGGAATCATTACATTTCCTTCCTCTGTAAGTTCAATACTACTTTTATCCTGCTCATTTAAATCATAGAATGTATACTTACCGTTTTTGTCAGCTATTATAATTCCATACTTCTTGTTATTTTCATTGGCTAACACTTTTGGCATGAACATATATAGAAACAGGATAGTAAATAGTAAGGAAAAAATTAATCTTTTTTTCATAGCAACTCCTTTCATAATAAAACAACAGTTATAGGATTATACCATTAAAGATAAGCTTATTTCAATCCTAAGCATCATTATTACTCCGATTCATGCCAAATTATCTCTCCACAATAATTGGTTCGAAAAGCAGTAATTATTTCCTGATAGTCTCTTGTAAAACCTAATATCCATAATAGTTTTGTATAGGCTGCATCTGGAGTCATGTCATAAGCAGATACTACGCCGATACGATTTACCTTAACACCAACTTCGTAGGTGTCTAGATTCACTCCATCATAGATACATTGAGTAGTCATAATAATAGGAATTCCATCTTTTATAAGACTTTCAATTTTTTTAAGTAATTCTTTGTCTGAAGTTGGCATTCCACCAAGTCCATATCCCTCTATTATGACACCATGATATTTTTCACGTTTTATATAATCAAATATACTTCCATCTATACCTGGTACCATTTTTAACATAAACACTTTAGGAAAGTTATCACCTGTATTAGGCTTTTCTAGTAAAAATATATTATTTTGAATCTTTTTACTAATCTTTTTGTACTCTATTGAGAACCTCACTTTACCCTCTTTTATAAATCCTACATAAGGGTAGTTTAGACTAATATAAGCATCAATATTAGTAGAACTCCTTTTATAGGCTCTAGTCCCATTTATGATTTTGTTGTGAAAAACAATATAAACT
>JAFAEB010000156.1 GCA_023424235.1 Bacillota bacterium | reverse complement strand
CGTTTATCCTTAATTTCAAATGAAAATCTCCAGGTATTTCGTTTTGGTGGAGATGAATTCTTAGTTCTTATTAAACATGAAGAGGAATTTGCTAGAATAGAAAGCATTGTCAGTAATATTATGCGCTTGTTTGATAAACCAATCATTTTAAACAACAAAGAATACTTTGCAAAGTTCAGTATTGGCATTAGTAGGTATCCATATGACAGTAATCAAGAAGAACAGTTACTTATGAATGTTGATACTGCCATGTATCATGTGAAACGCAATGGCCGTAATAACTTTATGTTTTACCACATTGAAATGCAAAATGAAATGATACAACGAGCGAAGATAGAAGATATTTTAAGAGAAGCTATATATAAAGACGGTTTTAAGTTGGTATATCAACCTCAGGTTGATGTTATTACAGGGGAAATAATTGGTTTTGAAGCCTTACTTCGTTTAAAACATCATAATATTGCACCTTATTTATTTATTGAGGTAGCAGAGGATACCGGATTAATAAAAGAAATCGGTAGATGGGTGACGAAAGAAGCTATTATGCAAATAGCAAAATGGAAAAGTGAAGGCAAAAAGAAAAAGGCAATTGCAATTAACTATTCTAGTAAGCAAATGAGTGATTTAGGGTATTATAATTATTTGCTAGAGTTACTAGAGGAATATGAGGTTGAACCTAAGTATTTAGAATTAGAAATCACTGAAAATATTTTACTAGAAAAATCAGAAGTTACTCTTGATTTTCTTAATAAAATTCATCAACTTGGAGTTCATATTGCATTAGATGATTTTGGAACCGGTTATTCATCACTTAATTATTTAACCTATATACCTGTTAGTAAAATTAAGTTGGATAAGTCCTTATGTGAGAAGTTTTTAGGAATGGATAATTTGAATGCTATGGATGGATTAATTGGACTTGCTCATAGTCTAGAACTTGAAATCACAGCGGAAGGAATTGAAGATTTCGAACAGTTTAAACGATTAAAAGCAGGTGGCTGTGATTATATTCAAGGATATTTATTTAGCAAACCATTACCAGAAGAAGAAATTAATAATATATATAATAAAAATATGGTTGAACAGATTATGTAGGTAAAAATATTATATAATATTCATAGAAAAAGCTGAGTTTATTCTCAGCTTTTTTTGCATAGAAAATTAGTAATTCTTGTATAAATACTTTATATTTGGAGATCTTAATTGATATCTATATTTGATATAAAAATAAAATAATGAATGATAAGGAAGGAGAACAACCATGAATAAACCAATTGAAAATCCTTTAAGTGGAAAAAATAATAAAAGACTTGATAAAGTAGATGCAACAAATAACGAAGGAACTGCTGCATGGGCTAATATTGAACAAACTTTTGATAAAAGTAATGTAAGTATCCCAGCAGAATATGATGTGGAGAAAGCAAAAAACTGGGTTGATAATGGTAGTAGATTATAGAAAATATGATTATATAAGAATGAAGTAGATGGGAGAACTAATATGGCAAAGATTCAAATGACTGTGGATGGTAATACCGCTGCCGCTTATGTTGCTTATGCCTTTACAGAAGTAGCAGCAATATATCCAATTACCCCTTCATCCACTATGGCTGAGATTACAGATGAATGGTCTGCTAGGGGCAGAAAAAATATGTTTAATCAAGAAGTTAGAGTTGTAGAAATGCAATCGGAAGCAGGTGCTTCAGGTGCATTCCATGGTTCTTTACAAGCTGGAGCTCTAACAACTACATTTACTGCTTCACAAGGTTTGTTATTAATGATACCTAATATGTATAAAGTAGCAGGCGAACTTTTACCAGGTGTATTACATGTAAGTGCAAGAGCACTCGCAGCTCAAGCATTGAGTATTTTCGGTGACCATCAAGACGTAATGGCCGCAAGACAAACAGGTTGCGCCTTCCTTGCAACTGGTTCTGTTCAAGAAGTTATGGATATAGCACCAATCGCTCACTTAGCAGCGATTAAGGGTAGGCTTCCTTTTGTACATTTCTTTGATGGTTTTCGAACTTCACATGAAATCCAAAAGATAGAAGCTCTTGAATATGATGATTATGCTTCTATTGTTGATAAAGCAGCAATTAAAGAATTCCGAGATCGTTCTCTATCACCAAATAATCCAGTTGTACGTGGTACTGCACAGAATCCGGATATTTACTTCCAAAATAGAGAAGCTAGTAATCCATTCTATGAGCAGATTATACCTATTGTAGAAACATATTTTACTAAGATGGCTGCACTTACTGGAAGAAAATATGGATTATTCGATTACTATGGTGCTAGTGATGCAGAGTATCTTATTATAGCTATGGGTTCTGTAACGCAAACAATCGAAGAAACCATAGATTATTATAATGCCAAAGGTGAAAAATATGGTTTAATTAAAGTTCATTTATTTAGACCATTCTCTTTGAAACATTTCCTTGACTGTATACCTCAATCGGTTAAAAAAATAGCAGTCTTAGATAGAACGAAGGAACCTGGTGCCATTGGTGAGCCTTTATATTTGGATGTATGTAGTGCATTTATAGGGAAAAAGAATCCACCACTTATTGTAGGTGGTAGATATGGTCTTGGTTCTAAAGATACTACACCAAGCGATATCACTGCTGTATATGATAATCTTAAAAAAGATGACCCAAAGAATCGATTTACGATTGGTATCCTTGATGACGTAACGAATACTTCTCTTAATGCCCCAAATAAGATATCAATGGAACCTGCACAAAGAAAATCATGTAAAATATGGGGTCTTGGTTCGGATGGTACAGTTGGTGCAAATAAGCAAGCCATAAAAGTAATCGGTGAAATGACAGATTATAAGGTACAAGCATATTTTGATTATGATTCTAAAAAATCTGGTGGTATCACGATATCACATTTAAGATTTGGAAATACACCGATAAAATCTACTTATTTAGTAGATCATGCAGATTATGTTGCTTGTCATAACCAATCCTATGTTAATAAATATGATATGCTTGGTGACCTTAAGGAAGGTGGTATCTTTGTATTAAACTGCCAGTGGAGTGACGAAGAACTAGAGACTAATTTACCAGCAAAATTTAAGAGAGAATTAGTGAAAAAGAATATATCCTTTTATACAATTAATGCAGTAGATTTGGCAAGTAAAATTGGACTTGGCAATCGTATTAATATGATTATGCAAGGTGCCTTCTTTAAATTAATCGATATCATACCAGAAGAAGTATTTTTAAAGGAATTAAAAGGTGCTGCTACTAAATCCTATAATAAAAAAGGCGAAAAAGTTGTTCAAATGAATCATCAAGCAATTGATGAGGGTGTAAAGAGTATTCATAAAGTTGAGATTCCAAAAGAATGGGCGAATGCTGAGGATATTAAGCAAGAACAGATTGAGGAACCAGACTTTGTTAAGAATATTATGAGACCGATGCAAGAGCAAAAGGGGCATGAACTTCCAGTTAGTGCTTTTAATGGTATGGAAGATGGAACATTTCCATCTGGTTCAACTGCATATGAGAAACGTGGTATTGCTGTTAATGTACCGGAATGGGTTGAAGAAAGATGTATTCAATGTAATCAATGTTCATTAGTATGTCCACATGCGGTAATTAGACCATTCTTATTGGATGATGAAGAAAAGAAAAAAGCACCTTCTACCTTTGTTACAAAGCCTGCAACTGGTAAAGCATTTGAAGGATATCATTATAAGATTCAAATTAGTCCTATGGATTGTACAGGATGTGGAAACTGTGCCGAGGTGTGCCCAGCAAAAGGCAAAGCATTAATTATGCAACCATTAGAAAGTCAAATCGAAGTTCAAGTAGAAAATTGGAAGTTTGCTTCCACTGAAGTTAAATTTAAGAAAGAATTATCCTATGGTGCTTCCTTTAAAGACAGTCAGTTTAAAGAACCTTTAATGGAATTTTCTGGTGCGTGTGCAGGATGCGGTGAAACACCTTATATTAAGTTAGTAACACAGTTATTTGGCGAGAGAATGATGATTGCTAATGCAACTGGTTGTTCTTCTATTTGGGGTGCATCAGCACCAAGTACCGCTTATACTACAAACCGTGAAGGTAAAGGTCCAGCATGGGCAAACTCCTTATTTGAAGATAATGCTGAGTTTGGATATGGTATGTATCTAGGGGTAAGACAAATTAGAGATAAAATTAAAGTAAATATGGAAGAGCTAGTTAAACTAGATATCGACGACAAGTACAAAGAAATATTTACAGATTGGATTCATTATAAGGATGATGGAGATGCTTCAAAGGGTACTAGTCATAAAGTTCTAAAGGTCTTAGATGAAATTAGATCAAGTGACAACAATGTAACTAGACTGGTAGATGAAATTAAAGAAAGAAAAGATTATTTGGTGAAACGTTCTCAATGGATTGTTGGTGGAGATGGTTGGGCATATGATATTGGCTTTGGTGGTCTTGACCATGTTATGGCTTCAGGCGAGGATGTAAATATATTAATTTTCGATACGGAAATCTATTCAAATACTGGTGGTCAAGCATCTAAATCAACACCAACAGCGGCAATAGCAAAATTTGCTTCTGCAGGCAAACATCAAGGTAAAAAAGACTTAGGAAGAATGATGATGACTTATGGTAATGTATACGTTGCTCAAGTTGGTATCAACGCTGATAACAATCAATTAATAAAAGCTTTAAGAGAAGCAGAAAGCTACAAAGGACCATCCATCATTATTTGCTATTCACCATGTATTAGTCATGGTCTAAAAGATGGTATGGGTAGAAGTATGTTCTCTATTAAAAATGCTGTTCAAAGTGGGTACTGGCATTTATATCGTTATAATCCTGAACTTAAAAAAGAAGGTAAAAATCCATTTATACTTGATTCGAAAGAACCAACAGGTGATTTTAGAGAATTCATAATGAATCAAGTTAGGTATAATGCTTTAGCAAGAATGTTCCCAGAACAAGCAGAAGAACTATTTAAGAAGACGGAAGAAGAAGCAAGGGAAAGATATCAAACCTATAAAACATTAGCATCTTTATAATAAATCACTTGCATAAGAAATATGAAACAAATTAATTTTATAGGACCTTATTGAAATTATGGTTTTCATTGAAATTTAATGGGATTAAGGAGCAGCAGATAACTTAAGTTAGAAGCATGCTCCTTTTTTAATATTAAGTTTATTACAAATCAACCCCATTATTTTACATAAAAATTTTAGGACAATAACTTGAAGTTTAGAAATTATATGATATAATGCTATTTATTATAAAATTAGAAAATGATTATAAAAATACAAATTAAATTAATAAAAAAATGTATTTTATAAAATAAAGTTCTTGACAAATTCATAGATAAGTAGTATAAATAACTAAAATCATATCAACATACTATGAAATAAAAAAAGAACAATACAATTTAATAAAGAAAAGGTGAAGATATGATTCGAATTGCTAATCTAACGAAAGAATTTCAAAATGGGAATACGAAATTAACTGTTCTAAACAACATCAATATTGAAATAGAAGATGGTGATATCTTTGGAATTATTGGTATGAGTGGAGCTGGGAAGAGTACGTTAATACGATGCATTAATCTTTTAGAAAAGCCGACAAGAGGAAGTATCTATATTAATGATCAAGATATCACAAAAAAAACCGGAAAGGATTTGTTAGCATTAAGGAAGGATATCGGAATGATATTCCAAAACTTTAACCTATTAATGCAGCGAACTGTTAAAAAGAACATAGCTTTTGGTTTAGAGATCACAAAATTAAAGGATTTTAAGATTGATGGGATGTCTGATTTAGAATATAGAAATCTAACTTATTTTAATAAGAGAAAAGCCAAAAAAGAGTATATTAATAAAAGAGTTGACGAGTTATTAAAGCTAGTAGATCTAAAAGACAAAGAGAATTACTATCCAGCAAAATTAAGTGGTGGCCAAAGACAAAGAGTTGCGATAGCAAGAGCCTTGGCAACGAAACCATCTATTCTACTATGTGATGAAGCTACCTCGGCACTAGACAGTTATACAACAGAATCCATACTTAATCTACTTAAAAAAATAAATAAAGAACAAAATGTAACCATTATAGTTATTACACATGAAATGAATGTAGTTCAAAAAATATGTAATAAGGTAGTGGTTTTAGACAAATCTGAAATTATAGCATCTGGTAGAACGAATGAAGTCTTTGCTAATACCACAAATGAAGTTACAAAAAGATTATTAGGGGGCATTGAGGAATGAAAGGAATAATAGATTATTTAGCTAGTTTATTTGAGGCTTATGGTTCTATGTTAATGGAAGGAACTATGGATACTCTATATATGACTTTTACAGCAACCTTTGTAGCTTACATATTTGGATTACCAATCGGAATATTAGCGGAAATTACAAGAAAAAATGGGATTTATCCTATTTTGCCGTTAAATAAAATTTTGGATGCAATTATTAACCTTGGAAGATCGATTCCATTTATAATTCTATTAGTTGCGGTTATGCCAGTGACAAGAGCGGTTGTCGGAACGACGCTAGGTCCCAAAGCTGCTACCGTACCACTTATTATTGGTTCAGTTCCATTTGTAGCTAGATTAGTAGAGAATTCATTAAGGGAATTAGACAGTGGTGTTATCGAGGCTGCGAGAGCGATGGGAGCAAATGTTAAAGAAATTATTTTTAAGGTTATGATACCAGAAACCCTACCATCATTAATACTTGGAATGTCTTTAGCTACTATAACATTAGTGGGTTACACCGCTATGGCTGGAACGATTGGTGCAGGAGGTTTGGGAGATATTGCCATACGATATGGTTATTATAGGTATCAAACAGATGTGATGATTATCACTATAATTTTATTAGTTATATTCGTGCAAGGAATTCAAAGTTTCGGGCAGTTTATATCAAAAGCAATTGATAAAAGAGGAAAAGGAGAAAATTAATGAAAAATTTAAAAAACATTAGTTCATTTTTAGTATTAACTTTAGTAATAGCTTTATTTACAGCTTGTGGAACAAAGGAAACTCCTAACAAAAATGATGGAGCAAATACTAATAATCCAGCAAAAGAAACTACGAATACAAGTGATGAAGGTAATACAGGTGATGAAGGTAATACAAATAACTTAGCTGAAATTGTAGTAGGTGCTTCCATTGAACCTCATGCTAGTATTTTAAACTCAGATGCAGTTAAAAAATCTCTTGAAGAACAAGGATATAAGATTAAGGTTGTTGAGTATACTGATTATATTCAACCAAACGTTGCGACAACTGATGGTAGCTTAGATGCAAACTTTTTTCAACATACACCTTATTTAAATGATTATAATGAAAAAAATGGTACAGTACTTAAAGCTGTAGCTAATATTCACTTTGAACCACTAGGTATTTACCCAGGAAAGTCCAGTTCTTTAACTGAGTTAGCAGATGGAGCGCAAATCGCTGTGCCGAATGATGCTACTAATGAAGCTAGAGCTTTACTATTACTTGAAAAAGCTGGACTAATTAAGTTAAATGAAAATGCTTCATTGGATGCAACGATCAATGATATCGTAGAGAATCCAAAAAATCTTAAAATTGTTGAAATAGAAGCTGCTCAAACAGCAAAAGCATTGCGTGATGTAGATTTAGCTGTAATTAATGGTAATTATGCTCTATTAGAAGGTTTAACTGCAAGTAAAGATGCTTTACTTGTTGAGGATGTGGAATCCGAAGCAGCATATATATACGCAAATATTCTTGTTGTAAATGAAGGTAATGAAGAATCAGATAAAACTAGAGCTTTAATTAAGGCGGTTACATCAGAAGAAACAAAGACTTTCATTAAAGATAATTGGCAAGGAGCTGTAGTTCCAGTATTTTAATGAACAGATAAATAGACCATTTATAGAGTGTGTCTTATATGAAAGTGTAAGAGTAGGTGTCGTACGAAAGGTACGGCACCTTTTTACTTCTTAAAAACTTCTTAAGATTGTTGTAGGAGGTCTTTGACTTATTGAATTATATTAAGAAAACTGATAAAATAATTGCGTATTTAAAATAAAAGGAGCGATAGAATTCTTGATTGAGTAAAAAGCAAATCAAGCTATAGCAATTAGAAATTAATTCACATAGGAGATAATAATGAGTCAAAATGAATTGAATAGTTCGAATAGAGATTATTTATTTGACAATATAAGAGCATTCTTAATTTTTTTAGTAGTATTAGGTCATATGATAACGGAGCAGATGGGAGAAATAATATTAATAGATTCTATTTATTACTTTATCTACTTCTTTCATATGCCTGCATTTATTTTTATATCGGGATATTTTTCAAAGGATGTTCACAAAAGTAGGGAGAATGCATTTCATTCCTTTTTTATTCCTTACTTAGTAGTTAATACGCTTTTTTGGTTTTTAAATATGTTTACATTATTCGAAGAACAAGGACCATTTCGAATTTTTGATCCAGTATGGGGATTATGGTTTTATTTGTCCGTATTTATATGGAAAATTGTTTTAAAGGACCTTGTGAAAATTAAATTTATATTACCAATATCAATAGTAGTTGGAATCCTATCTGGCTTTAGTGAAGAGTTCTCTAGTAAAATGTCATTGGCTAGAATATTATCATTTTTACCATTCTTTTTATTAGGATTTTATTGTAAAAGAGAACATATTGAAAAGATCAGAAAAATACCAAGAGTAATTAGTGGTGTAATAATTCTAGGTTATGGAGTTATATCCTATGTCATTGTTCGATTAGAACTATTTAAAAAAGAATCTTTTTATATGAGAAAAGCGTTTAGTCGTATAAACCAAGATAGTAGTGTTAGCCTTATGGCACGTATCTTTATTTATGTAAGTGCAATTATTTTGACTATTTGCCTAATCAATCTATTCTCAACGAAAAAGAAGTGGTATTCCATAATTGGTGCGAATTCGGTAACGGTATACATACTACATCTACTTGCAGTTGCGAATCTAAGAAAATTAGATTTACCATGGGATGGTACGATTTATTATTTAATTTATGCTCTAGTAATGTCAGCTCTTATAACTTTTGTATTTTCAAGGCAAAGTGTTGTGGATGCTTATAAGAAGATTATGAATGGTATCACAAACATGGCATTAAAGAGAGAAAATCTAAAAAATAAGTAAGCAATAAAATAAGAGAATAACTAAATGAATAACTAAATGAATAACTAAATGAATAACTAAAGAATAACTGAATAACGAAAGGATAACTGAATATCTAAAGAATTACTGAAAAACGAAAGAATTACTCTTAACGAAAGAATAAATAAAAATGAATAATTGCAATTAATACTAATGGGAGTGATGTACTTATGTTGCCTAATGTTAAAACTTTAGACAATCAATTACATCACTCCCTATTGATTTATAGTTCAATACTAATATGATAAGTTTCCAACCAATAATTAATCTGTAACATATAAGCGATTAATTGAGGTCCGGCCATTAATTGACCATACCATGGCTTACCATAATCAGAAGGTGTATCAA
>JAFAEB010000078.1 GCA_023424235.1 Bacillota bacterium | reverse complement strand
GATTTATTCTAGTTACTAAACTAATTTTTATACAAAATTAGGGTATTTTTTTCACATCCATAAGAGACGGAATAAAAATACCCTGTTTTTGTATTGTTCAAATTATTCTATTTATTTTAATTATTTCAATAATATTTTACAATTTTATGATTCAAGCACTTTATTTGGATGTAACTTTTTATAAATAATATTACTTAAGGTTGCAAACTGCTCAAGGGTTAAAGCCTCTCCACGAATCGTAGGAGAAACACCTAATTCATCAATACTCTCTTGTATTAATTCTTTTGTTAAGGTGATTTCACTATTATTATTTAGTCCATTGGCTAAGGTTTTTCTTCTTTGATTAAAGGAAGCACGAATAATCTTAAATAATAATGCCTCATCAAGTACTTTTACTGGTTTCTCTTCATGTAGTGTTAAGCAGATAACAGCGGAACCAACGTTTGGTCTAGGTATAAAACAGTTAGGAGGAACATTGGCTGCTATATAGGGTTTCGCATAGTACTGAACTGCAAGGGATAGAGCGCCGTAATCTTTTGTTCCTGGTCCTGCCTGCATACGATCTGCTACTTCCTTTTGAACCATAACAGTAATACTTTCCATAGGAACATGAGCTTCAAATAAGCCCATAATAATAGGAGTTGTAATATAGTAAGGAAGATTTGCTACAATCTTAACTGGCTTCCCATTATTTTTTTCCATAACTAGTTTATTAATATCTACCTTTAGAATATCTTCATTGATAACTGTTATATTATCATAAGCTGATAACGTATCCGAAAGAATTGGAATTAGGGTCTTATCAATTTCAACTGCAATAACTTCCCTTGCAGCTTCTAATAAATACTGTGTTAGGGTACCAATACCAGGTCCTATCTCAAGAACACAATCAGACTTTGTAACTCCTGCTGCTCTAACAATCTTGTTTAGTACGTGAGTATCAATGAGAAAGTTTTGTCCAAATTTTTTCTGAAAATTAAACTTATATTTATTTAAAACCGCTATGGTTTCTTGTGGATTTCCGAGCGTTGCCATCTTTACCTCTTTTCAAATTCTTTTTAGGAGTTTATCTTATACATGTTTTTTGCATTCTTTAACGTAACTTCAATTACTTCATCATAATCTATATTCTTAATTCTTGCAATTTCTTTTGCAACATATGGTAAATAAAGAGAGGAATTTCTTTTACCGCGATAAGGCTCAGGAGCAAGGTATGGACAATCTGTTTCAAGAACTATCTGTTCTAATGGTGCATATTCCACTACTTCCTTTAGCTTCTTCGCATTCTTAAAGGTAATTACCCCACCGATACCTAAATAAAATCCCATATTAAGATATTCTCTTGCCATTTCAACTCCATAGGAGAAGCAATGAATTACTCCGCCAACTTCTTTTAAATTAGCACTTTTAATCATATCAAGGGTATCCTGTGCTGCATCTCTACTATGAATAATGGCTGGTAGCTTCACTTCTTTGGCTAATTCCATCTGTCGTTCAAACCAAAGCTTTTGAATATCCCTTTCTGGTGTATCCCAATAATAATCAAGACCAATTTCACCAATGGATACTATTTTTTCTTGTTTTGTAGCTTCTTTTAACCACTGAAACTTATCTTCATCTAGTTCAGCTGTATCACTTGGATGAACTCCAATGGCACCATAAAGAAATGGGTACTTTTTCGTTAATTCTATGGTTTCTTTGCTTGATGCAATACTTGCACTTACATTAACCACGAAAGCAATCCCTTCCCCTTGTAAGGAACTTAGTAATTCTTCTCTATCTAGATCAAATGCTTCATCATCATAATGAGCGTGAGTTTCAAATATCATAATTCACCTCTTATTCTATCTATCCTTCTAATTTATTTCAGACTTATTATTAATAACTTTATTATGAAATTAGCTTAGCTTGTTTTGTCACCTGTATTATAGTTATTTTTTACACATTTGTCCATGATTATTTACGAAAGCCTTAAATTAACTATGGCGGTAACGAGTTTCCTCTTACCGCCACAGACCAAGACATAATTTATATTACGTGTATCTTCTTTTAACCCTATATCTATAAAATATACTTTTTAAAATTGGATACGATTATTGCACAGCCTATATCTCTTAATTATCATAAAGACTTATTACCATAGGGTCTTCATTATCGGAAAGCCCTCATCAATCATAAGTTTTTATTTGATTATTCATCTTCTTAGCAGATTTCTGCTCCAGATGGCATTGCTTTTTCAGGAACCATAAGAGCTAACACGCCATTTTCATCTTCTGCGCATAATAGCATACCTTCGGATACAACACCAGCAAGCTTTGCAGGTTTTAAGTTCACAAGAACCATAACCTTTTTACCTACCATTTGTTCAGGTGTATAGTGTGCTTTAATACCAGATACAATTTGTTTTACACTATTACCAATTCTAACTTGTGAGCAAAGTAATTTTTTAGACTTTGCTACTTCTTCACAAGCGATGATTTCACCAACTTGGAATTGTAATTTCATAAAATCATCATAGCTAATTTCTTCTTTATTTGGGATATCAATTAATACTGCTTCTTCCATGTTCTCATTCACTTTCTCTTTCACTTCTTCTGTTCCTTTTAATTCTTTCACCTTATTTAAGATTTCTTCTAAATCAAGTCTTTGGAATAAAATCTCAGGTGTCTTAGTAACAACCGTTCCAGATTCATATAAACCATATTCACCTAATTCATCGATTGTTCTCTTCTTACCATTTAACTGAGTTAAGATACGGTTTGTCGTATCTGGCATAAAGGATTCTAAAAGATTTGCTCCAATGCAGATACTTTCCACTAGGTTATAAAGCACTGTTTCAAGTCTCTCTTTTTTCGCCTCATCTTTGGCAAGAGCCCAAGGCATTGTTTCATCAATATATTTATTACAACGTTTAAATAAAGTAAAGATTTCAGAGATTGCATCCGCAACTCTTAACTCCTTCATCTTAGTAACAACTTTATCTTTAGTTTGTTTTACTACTGTTATTAAATCTTCATCAATTGCTTCCACAACACCTGAATTTCTTACAACACCATCAAAATATTTATTGGACATGGAAATCGTACGATTTACTAGGTTACCAAGTGTATTAGCAAGTTCAGAATTAATACGTTCTACTAATAACTCCCATGTTATTACACCATCATTATCAAAAGGCATTTCATGTAAAACAAAATAACGAACTGCATCTACACCAAAGATATTAACTAATTCATCGGCGTAAAGCACATTTCCTTTCGACTTACTCATCTTACCATCCCCTTGTAATAACCAAGGATGACCAAATACTTGCTTTGGTAGTGGTAGGTCAAGAGCCATTAACATAACTGGCCAATAAATGGTATGGAAACGTAAAATATCCTTACCAATTAAGTGTAAATCAGCTGGCCAAAACTTATTATATAAATCACCATGGTTACCATCTACATCATAACCAACACCAGTAATATAATTACTTAGGGCATCAATCCATACATATACTACATGCTTATCATCAAAATCTACTGGAATACCCCATTTAAAAGAGGTTCTAGAAACGCATAGGTCTTGTAAGCCAGCCTTGATGAAATTGTTCATCATTTCATTCTTTCTAGATTCTGGTCTGATAAACTCAGGATGTGTATTGATATGCTCGATTAAGCGATCTGTATATTTACTTAATTTCAAGAAATAAGCCTCTTCCTTTGCAGGTTGAACTTCTCTATGACAATCTGGACATTTTCCATCTTCTAATTGTGAGTTTGTAAAGAAGGATTCACAAGGAGTACAGTACATTCCTTCGTAATGTCCCTTATATATATCACCTTGTTCATATAATTTCTTAAATATTTTTTGAACCTGCTTTTCATGGTATTCATCCGTAGTACGAACGAACTTGTCATAGGATGTGTTCATTAAATCCCAGATACTTTTGATTTCATTTGCTATATTATCAACAAATTCCTTTGGAGTAATGCCTGCATCTTTTGCTTTTTCTTCAATTTTTTGACCATGTTCATCCGTTCCAGTTTGAAAAAATACTTCATAGCCTTCCTGTCTTTTAAATCTAGCAATACTATCTGCTAATACTGCTTCATAGGTATTACCAATATGAGGTTTCCCAGATGTATATGCAATTGCAGTTGTATTGTAATAAGGTTTCTTGCTCATAATATCCCTCCTATATATAAATTTAATTAAGTAATTGAAACATTAAGTATTTAGAATTTTGTTAATGTCTAAATTTAATATATTCTACTCATTTTTTCCATAAAAAAAGCCCACGTCTTTAACATCTAAAGACGAGAGCGCATCTCCCGTGGTACCACTTTAATTCAATCAGATAACTGATCCTCATTAGCTGCATCTACAGCCTATCACGATAACGGGCGAACCCGTCGTAGCCTAATGAACGATTCATTCCCTCGGTACGAAGCTCTAGGACCATGTTCAATAATTCATCTTTTACCTCTTTTCAGCTACCGAGGCTCTCTGACAAAAGAATTCTTACCTACTCTTCCCTTCACAGCAATAATATTATTCAGTTTAATAGATTAATTTTTAGCATATCATAGGGTATTTCATTTGTCAACAATGCATTTTTATATATACTTAATTCAATTTATAAAAGCTTAATATATGGGACATACAATTTACTTCTACTTATAGGTAATTAGGTATATATTGATATTAAAGCAATATTTATTAGATAGTATTCCCACATATTCAATCATCCTATTCTATTCTTACGTTTTTATTAAGATACCTAATCTATATTGACAAAATAACAAAAATACAATATGTTGCATATATAAATGAAATGAAAGGCTCTTAATTCGGAGGGAACTATGTTAAAAAATAAAAAATATTTGTACCTTACTTTGTTTATGACTCTACTCCTAACTATCCTGACAGGATGTAAGCTAGGTAATGTGAATACAAAAAAAGAACTAGATGATTTTAGCACTTTTACCAATCGAATCTTTACTACAGAAGTTCAACAAGATACCATAACCCTTAATTATTCTCTTGCCCATCCAGAAGCATATGGAATAACAAAGCCCAAAGTCACTCTTGGACACTTCTCTACAGATTACATAAATGAATCTTTAATACGCTCTGAAAATTATTTAAGTACACTTAAGCAGTACGATTATAATAATCTAACTGATGAGGAACAGCTAACCTATGACATCTTAAAAAGAGACTTAGAATTAGAGTTAAAACTGGGGGATTTCATTCTTTATACGGAAAGCCTTGGCCCAACCACAGGTATTCAAGCTCAACTTCCGATTCTTCTAGCTGAATATAATTTCTATACGAAAAACGATATCGACACCTATCTTTTATTATTACCACAAGTATATACCTATTTTGAAGAAATCATTAATTTTGAAAAAGAAAAATCAGCAGCTGGCTTATTTATGAGTGATAAAGTGGCTGATAATATCATAAGCCAATGTAATAGTTTTATCTCACAAAAAGATGATAATTATCTAATTGAAATCTTTAATCATAACATAGATAATTTTCCTAACTTAACAGAGAAAGAAAGAGCTCATTATAAAAAATCCAATAAAGAGGCTATATTAGAACATATCATTCCTGCATACGAACTACTTATTAATGAATTAACTAAATTAAAAGGAACTGGCAACAATACAATGGGCTTAAGCCATTATGAAAAAGGGAAGGAATACTATGAATATTTAATCGCCCTTAATACAGGTTCTAGTAAATCCGTTGATCAACTTAAAAAAATGTTAGAGGAATCCATAACCAATAATATGCTAAAATTAAGCACCCTTATGGCTGGTGATAACTCTGTATATGATAAAGCTCTAAGCCCAAACTTTAAATTAACAGACCCTGAAAAGATTGTTGAGTATTTAAAGGTAGCAATTGAGAAGGATTTTCCTGCACCACCAAATGTAAATTATAAAATTAAATATGTCCACGAATCCTTGCAAGAACACCTAAGCCCTGCTATGTACTTAATACCTGCACTAGATAATTATAAAGAGAATATTATCTATATCAATCAAAATCCAAGCTATGATATGACTCAGATTTTCCCAACCATTGCCCATGAAGGTTATCCAGGTCATTTGTATCAATCGGTATACTTTCGAGAAAAAGAACCTGCTGCTATTCGAAATCTATTAAGCTTTGGTGGTTATGCTGAAGGCTGGGCTACCTATGTGGAATACTATTCTTATCATATCGCTGGTTTTAAAAGCAATTTAGCAGAGTTCTTAGAAGCGAATATGGCTGCTAATATGTCCTTATACTGTAGATTAGACATAGGAATTCACTATGATGGGTGGACCTTAGAGGATACGAAAAAATACCTAGACCGTTTTGGTATAACGGATATGAATACCGTTGAACTTTTATACACAACCATGATAGAAGAACCAGCTCTTTATCCACAATACGGCATCGGATATTTAGAAATCATGGAATTAAAAAAGATGGCAATGAATGCTCTTGGGGATAATTTTAACCTAAAAGACTTCCACACCTTCTTACTTGATATTGGCCCTGCCCAATTTGAAGTAATCGAAACTAGACTTAAAACCTTTATTGAAAGTTATTTAAGTAAGCAGGAATAGATAAATTAACATCTAATTTATATAAAAGTAATTTGTACAAAGTGACTCTTGCTTCGATTCAACGCATAAGATGTTCTAATAGGCGTATTCGTTCTTTTGCTTTGTGCAAATCACCAATATGGTTATATAAATAAGGCTTTTGATACTCGTATTATATAATGTAAGAACTTTCACTAAGAAATCCTATATTTAAGAAGAACCATGTAAGGCGATTATATCCTTTCATGGTTCTTCTTTTTAATCTATATATTTTAACTTCCTGTTGATTTATAATGCTTTAGTCCAATACGCCATATGCCATAGCAAGGAATCATAAAGAGGAGGGATAGTACTGGTAGAAAAACATTGGTCACGCTCTCTCTTCTTCCAAACAGGTATAACAAAGGATAGTATTGTGTTAGACTAAATGGAATGATATAGGTGCAAAACTGTAATACCCGTTTTCCGTAGATTTCAAGAGGGTACTTACCATGTTCCCTTGCACCATCGGTAAATACATTCATAAACTCTAAGCCCTGGGTGGTAAAGAAACAAAGAGCAGCATAAACC
>JAFAEB010000029.1 GCA_023424235.1 Bacillota bacterium | reverse complement strand
TGATGGCAATACATCCAGATGATCCAGCATGGCCTGTATTTAACCTACCACGTATTATTACAAATAAAGAAAATGTTCTTCGTTTATTAAATACAGTAGATGCTAAGTTTAATGGGCTAACATTATGTACCGGATCCTATGGCTCTAATCCTAACAATGACATTTGTGATATGATACGTTCTACAAAAGGTAGAGTTCACTTTGCACATGTTAGAAATCTAATACATCATGCACCAGGTAAGTTCGATGAAGCAGCTCATTTATCAAGTGATGGTTCTATGGATATGTATGAAATTATGAAAGCATTCCATGAAACAGGATTTGATGGTCCAATGCGTCCAGATCATGGTAGAGCTATCTGGGGAGAAATTGCAATGCCAGGTTATGGTTTATATGACCGTGCATTAGGAGCTACTTATCTTAACGGATTATGGGAAGCTATAGATAAATCTAATAAATAATCGATTCCATCGATTTATTAATGAAAGGATATTAGCTATGAAACTTAGACAAGAAGAATTATTAAATAGAAAACAATGGGAAGATGCTGGTTTTAGTTTACCTTTATTTGATAGAAATAAGATGATTGAAGAAACTAAAAAGAATCCAGAATGGATTCATTTTGGTGCGGGTAATATCTTTCGTGCATTTCCTGCAGCAGTTTGCCAAGAATTATTAAACAAAGGTATCCTATCCACTGGTATCATTGTGGCAGAAGGTTATGACTATGAAATTATTGAAAAAAGCTTTAAAGCATATGATGATTTAAGTGTTTTAGTAACTCTAAAATCAGATGGAAATTTAGAAAAGAAGGTAATAGCAAGCATAGCAGAATCATTGTGTGTGGATACAAATAATACATCTGATTGGGCAAGACTCACAGAAGTATTTAAAAGTCCAAGTTTAAAGATGGTATCCTTTACAATAACAGAAAAAGGGTATAGCCTAGCAAATCCAAAAGGTGAATATTACCCTGATGTTGCAGCAGATTTTAAGAAAGCTCCAAATACAGCTACTAGCTATATTGGAAAATTAGTAGCATTATGTTATGAAAGATTCCTAAATGGTAAACTACCTGTTACTTTAGTAAGTATGGATAACTGCTCTCATAATGGAACTAAATTAGAGCAAGCAGTTACTACATTTGCGACGGCTTGGGTAGATGAAAAAATTGTTGATGCGGATTTCTTGGAATATGTAAAAACGAATATATCCTATCCTTGGTCCATGATTGATAAGATTACACCAAGACCAGCAGATTCTGTAGTTGAAATGTTACAATCCGTAGGTTATGAAGATACTCAACCTGTTATAACATCAAAAAATACTTATATTGCATCTTTTGTTAACGCAGAAGAACCACAATATTTAGTAATTGAAGATAAATTTATGAATGGAAAATTACCACTGAATGAAGGTGGAATTATCTATGCTGAAAAAGAAGTAGTAGATAAAGTAGAAAAGATGAAGGTATGTACTTGCCTTAATCCACTTCATACTGCACTTGCTATTTATGGATGTTTACTATCCTATGATAAAATATCAGAAGAAATGAAAGATAATAATTTAGTAACACTCATTAATAAAGTTGGTTATGTAGAAGGCCTTCCAGTAGTTGTGGATCCAGGTATTATTAAACCAAGCAATTTTATAGATGAAGTTATTGGAGTTAGATTACCAAATCCATTTATGCCAGATACACCACAAAGAATTGCATGTGATACATCACAAAAATTAAGCATTCGTTTCGGTGAAACAATTAAAGCTTATAAGGCTAGTGAACAGTTAGATGTAAACAGTTTAACATTTATTCCACTAGTATTAGCAGGATGGTGTCGTTACCTTATGGGAATTGATGATAATGGTAATAAATTTGAATTAAGTCCTGATCCAATGTTACCTACTTTAACACCTTATTTTGAAAATGTTCAATTAGGTGAGACAATTGATACACATAGTGTATTAAAAGACATTTTATCGAATGATGTAATTTTCGGTGTAAACCTATATGAGGTAGGTTTAGGTGAAAAAGTTGAAGGATTATTTAATGAATTAATTCAAGGTAAGGGAGCTGTTAGAAGTACTCTGAAAAAGTATCTTGACTAAACTTTTAAGATATAATATCATAGTATGCGGAGGGATTGGATAAGTATGTACACAATAGAACGTAATGGAAAAGAAACAGCTAGAGAATACGCATACCGTGTTATTAAGCAAAATATTGTATCATTAAAATTAAAACCAGGTAGTATGGTAAGTGAGAATGAACTTGCTGAAGAAATGGGAATAAGCAGAACTCCAGTAAGAGAAGCATTAATTGAACTTAATAAGTTAAAGATAGTAGAAATATATCCTCAAAAGGGAAGTTTTATATCTTTAATTGACAGTGCATTAGTAGAAGAAGCTAGATATATTAGATTAATTATTGAAAAATCTATGGTAGAAATGGCATGCGATGTAGCTACCCCTATGGATATTCTATTATTAGAAGAAAATCTAAGACTGCAAGAGTTCTACCTTGCCAATCCATCTGGAGACAGACAATTAGAATTAGATAACGAATTTCATGAATTATTATTTAAAATTTGTAATAAGAAGTTTACTTATAATTTGATTAGTGGGATGATGACTCATTTTGATCGGGTACGTAGATTATCTCTTGTTGTTATCAAGGATCTTAAGAATATATCGGATCATAAAGCCTTAGTTGAAGCAATAAGTAAGAAAGACAAGCAAACAGCAGGAGATATCATTACTAATCATTTAACAAGGTACACTGTTGATGAAGAAGAACTTAAAAAGCAATATCCTGATTATTTTAAGTAATGTAAGCAAAAATTAATATGGCTCGGTATCTTAAGAGAAAATCTCTTATTGATACTGAGCCATACTTGTATATAAAAATTAATATTTTGCCAATATATCTTTGATTTCTTCTGGTTTTAATTTGCTATATAATTCGTCATCAATATACATATTAGGAGCAAGTCCGCACTTTTTAAGGCAATTTTGAGTTGTGTATAAAAATTTTTGATCTTTTGACACTTGCCCTGGTTTTATACCTAATGCTTGTTCGACTGCTTGTATAATATCTTGACCGCCTTTTGCGCCACATCTAGGACCACTACAAACTGTTATTTTATGTTTATAATATTCTCCTTTTAATGCGGGAATCATTTTAATAAGTACAGAAATCGTGCTAGGCTTCACATTCATATATTCAGATATTTTAGTTTGAACATTTACCGGTATAAAACCAAATATATCTTGAGCTTCGTGAAGTAAGGTAACGATAAGCTCTTGCCCACCTTCATCTTTTCTATCTTCATAACGATTTAGTACTTCCAAAAATTGATTATATTGTTCTTCCATGAATTCACCTCACTTAAGTTAATATACACACAGATAGTATAAATGGTTTGAGCTTAATTTGCAATCAATTTATATAATGAATGCTTGTAAAAGACATTGAAAACATTTAATAAAATATGGTATATATAAGTATGGTATATATAAATCTGATATATAGATCTGATATATTTTAAACGTAATATCAATAAGCATTGGAAAGGAGTTTTATATGGAACAAATAAAAGGATTAAAAGAAATATATTTAGCAGGAGGTTGTTTTTGGGGGACAGAAAAGTATTTATCATGTATAAATGGTATCATTGAAACAGATGTAGGTTATGCCAATGGAAATACTGAAAATCCTACCTATAAAGAAGTGTGCCATGAAAATACTGGTCATGCTGAGACTGTGAGAGTATTTTATAACAGTGATTTAATTAGCTTAGAGAAAATTTTAGAACTTTATTATGATGTAATCAACCCAGTATCCATCAATAAGCAAGGAGGAGATGTGGGTACACAATATAGAACAGGTATCTATTATGTGGTGGAGGAAGATTTAGAGATAATAAAGAACTCAATTCAACAGTTACAGACGAAATACAAGGAAGCAATAGCGATAGAAGTTTTACCACTAGAAAATTACTATTTAGCAGAAGAGTATCATCAAAAATATTTAGATAAAAATCCGAATGGATATTGCCACATAGGAGTGGATAAATTTGATAAAGCAAAAGAGGCAAATAGATAAAGAACCCATTTATTACCTCTAATAAAGGAATTAAAAACGACCATCCTAATCAATACATGAATATATAAATATTGCCAGGTATAAATGATAATTGTTCTCATAAAAGATATTGACAAAAGGAGTAACACAGTATAATATTATTTTATGCAAATGATAGTCATTTTCAAAATGTTCATATGATTATAAGCTATATATTAATAAATCATATCACTATAATACCTGTGAGTCATATGAATATATTCGTGTATATATCTTAGGATTGGAGTATTTATATGTGTGAAGACATATTTATTGTTCGAGAGGATAGGATAAGGTCTTATGTAATGTTTACCTTTGCCAATCATTGTATGCCAACGTTATTAAAAATAAAACCATCCAGTTTATTTACTTTTCATAAACGGTATATACAAAATGAAAATGATTTTTATGATATTCTTGAAACAGAAGTGAGTAAATTTGCTTGTAAATCAGAAGTCTTACTTATAAGTGAAGATATGTATTATGTTTTTGTATATTATGAGCCACTTTTAAAGGAAACCCTTGATAAGAACCGAAACAACAAGATATTAATATCCAATGGGTATTTAAATAGATATGATGCTTTTGAGTATAATATCAATCATTTAAAAAACCGTTTTAATGGATATATGTCAAAAGCTATGAGTGAATTTCCACATGAAGTTGGAATTATTCTTGGGTATCCAGTTTTAGATGTTGAAGAATATATAAAAAATAATGGTGAAAATTATGTATTATGTGGATATTGGAAGGTTTATCATAATGCAATAGAAGCAATCGATACTTTTAAACGGTTTAAAGAACTAAAAGACATTGCGATCAACTTATTTTACTCAGGAAGAGATTTGCATGAATTAGAAGTTAATGCCTAGATTTATAACCACTTATGCTAAATGAATTGACAAATGTATCGCTAAAATGCTATTATATTTCAGATTAATATGATAGGCAATATATGAATAGTCCTTTTTGATATAGAGTATCTAGTATGGATTTATTTGTGTGAAGGCATAAGAGGAGGAATTGTTAATGTTAAATCAGTTTTCAAGAACTGAATTATTACTAGGTAATGAAGCCATGGATAAGTTAAGTAAGGCTAGAGTCGCTGTATTTGGAATCGGTGGTGTAGGTGGTTTCACCGTTGAAGCCCTAGCTCGAAGTGGTGTAGGTGAATTTGATTTATTTGATGATGATAAAGTATGTTTAACTAATATAAATAGACAAATTATAGCAACAAGAAAGACAGTTGGAAAATATAAGGTTGAGGTTATGCGTGATCGAATCCTTGAAATTAATCCAAAGGCAATCGTTCATACTCATCAAACCTTCTATACACCTGAAGTAGCCGATCAATATGATTTTTCAGCATATACCTATGTGGTGGATGCAATTGATACCGTTACAGGTAAGATAGAGTTAGTATTAAGAGCACAAGAAAAAAATGTGCCTATTATAAGCTCAATGGGAGCTGGTAACAAACTTGACCCAACTATGTTTGAAGTTGCTGACATTTATAAAACAAGTGTCTGTCCTCTAGCAAAGGTTATGAGAAAAGAACTTCGTGTTAGAGGTGTTAAAAAGCTAAAAGTCGTATACTCAAAAGAAATTGCTAGAAAACCAATTGAAGATATGTCAATTAGCTGTAGAGCCAATTGTATTTGTCCACCAGGTGCAGAAAGAAAATGTACTGAAAAGAGACAAATACCAGGTAGTATCGCCATTGTACCTTCTGTAGTAGGTTTAATTATTGCAGGGGAAGTTATTAAAGATATAGCAGGCGTACATTAAAATTGTTTACGAGAGTTTTTATAATATATTATCCTAAAAAAGCAAGAAGCCTACCTTTCGGTAGGCTTTTTGTGGTTAAGTAAGTAGCTGTATCCATTCTAGGTCTAGATTACAACCTGGTAAAAATATAAAGGATAAATTTTTATCTCCTGTAATAGGAGTATGGAGTGTAAATTCATATTCTTCAAAATCGTCTGAGTTTACTACATCCACCATCTGTATTACTTCTTCATACTCATCATGAAAGATAAGCTTAATCGAATTCTTTCCATGTGAGGAACGACAGCGAATGAGAAGCTTATTTACCTTGCTATCTTTAAAATCCATATGCTTATAAATCAAAGAAACATTATTTCCTATATTAAAAATAGCCTCTTGTCCCATCATAAAAGAATCACCATAGATTAGATCACAATCAACTGCATATAATTTTTGGAAGGCCTTATCTAATTTGGTAAATTGAAATCCCTTTATATGAACCTTTTGTCTAAAAACGAAGTAGATTGAAGTTACACCCTTAAATCTATGTGGTAGTTCATAGCTTGCAGCTTGATAGGTATTCCAAATAGACCCTTTATCGTAATAAAGGTTCGTAATATGCTTCCCTCCTATTAGTGGATCACCCTCCCATACTTCAAAGTAGAAAGGATTATTTTCTAATGGAAATAGTTCCAGAGTTATTATGTTAGACCCGTAATTACCGAAATCTACTTGTTCAAATCCAACATGACTTTCTTTATTTCTAAGGGTTGCTACACCGCGTTCATTTCCGTTGGTAAGTTCAACATTACTATTCGTATAAAGCCCACCTGAGATAAAAGAATATGGATCTAAGAAGCTTTTTCCGTATCCTTTGATTGTATGACCTATAGCTGTTATTAGGGAAATATGCTCTCTACCATTCTTAGCCTGGCATCTTATATATACTTCACCATCTCCCTTCGGAATAAGTGTTGCTTTTGTAGCATCTCCATTAAGCTTTAGTATGCCGAGAGGGCTATCAATACCATTTGCATCTGTTAAACGCCAATATAAGTCCTGATAGCTTGCATTTGGCGGGTAAATTCTTGCATGGATGGAGCTATCCTGTTTTATAAGTTCAATTTTACGTATTGGTATATCCAAAGTATCAATGTGTGCTTTTACAGATGGTATTATACCATCTTTTATCTTGATGATAGCTAATAGCTTTCCGCTGAATAGCCTTTTATTATTGCTATAATATTCGTCATAGTCGGTTGCATCTCCGTTATCTAAAGCGATAAGTTCACCATCACTTCCAACCTCTACGATTACTCTTTGGTTTGCATTTTCAACTGGGTTATTATCGATATCATAAGCTGTAATTGTAACAAATAGGAGTTCCCCAAAGATAGTATAATCTAAATTTAAAGTAGCTACATCGCCAAATGATTTTCTTATGTCAGTAGCAATTACTTTTTTATCTTCATCATAAGCATAAACTTCTAAAACACCAGGCTCATAAGGGATTTGCCAATCAGTCACACGAATATCATTCAATTCTCTTAAACCAAGGCTTTTTTGATTTAAAAATAATTCTACCCATTTCGCATTGGAGCATACCCTTACATCAATTATTTGTCCCGGTGAGAAGTCCCAATAAGGAAAAAGGTGAACCATTGGAGAAATTTTATAATCCGTCCAGTATGCTTTAAAAATATAGTAACTATCCTTTGGAAATCCTGCAGTATCTATTTGACCAAGGTATGAATTTTTCGTGTGGTAGGGGGTAGGCTCTCCAAGATAATCAAATCCTGACCATATAAATTGGCCCAATGAATAATTCGTATCAAAATCCTTTTTAATACAGGCTTCAACACTTTTAGCACCCCAGCTTGTAGCACTATTACCAAGTGAAGAGCACTGTAAATCATCATCCGCTAGTATGGATTTATGTAATGGAAAATGATATATCCCTCTACTAGAAACGGTAGAGCACGTTTCACTACCATAGATTATCCAATCTGAATATTTTTTATGATGGTCTTCATATAGGGACTCCCCATAATTATAACCAACTAATTTTATTAGGTCTGCACATTCCTGGGTATTTTCCCATGGCATATAGTTGGAACATAAAGTGATAGGTGCATGTTTTTTTGGATCGTGTTTTTCCACTAAATCCATAAGGTATTTCAAGGTCTTCTTACCAAGTTCTTTATCTTTATGAGTATCATAGATTTCATTACCTACACTCCACATAATAATGGATGGATGGTTACGATCCCTTCGAATCCATGAAGCCACATCCTTTTCAACCCATTCTTTAAAGAATCTGGAATAATCATATGTATTTTTAGGATGCTCCCATATATCAAGTAGCTCAGACATAACTAAGAATCCCATTTCATCTGTTAATTCCATAAATACTTTGGCAGGTGGATTATGGGCTGTACGTATAGCATTTACACCCATATCTTTTAGTAGTAAGAGTTGTCTATAGATTGCATCACGATGGACAGCTGCCCCTAATGAACCTAAATCATGGTGTAGGCATACTCCTTTTAATTTTACATAGTTATCATTCAGATAGAATCCTTTATCCACAGTATAAGACAAGGTTCGAAATCCAAATCTTGTATCCAAGGTATCCATAACAGTACCATCTACGATAAGAGTGGAGCGTAATGTATAGAGATTAGGATTATGGATATCCCATGATTTATAATTATCTGCTTTCTCTAATATATGGTGCTTAATGGAATAGGGTTTTCCATCTGTAAAAACTTCTGCATCTACTTCATAGCACCATTGTCCCTCTTTTTTATAGGTAGTTATATAGATACCATCATTAATAATATAGTAAGGGTTTTTTATCTTAAGGAAGACATTACGATAGATTCCAGCACCTGTATACCATCTAGCATTTGGTGATACATAATTTACTTTTACTAAGATAATATTAATGGAATTCTTCTTTATATAGTCCGTGATATCAAATTCAAAAGCAGTATAACCATATTTCCATTCTCCGACCATACAGTCATTCACATATAAGGTGGTATCCATATATACCCCATCAAAATGAAGGAATACTCTTTGTCTATCTTCTATATAACTAAGATCCAGTTCTCTTTTATAATAACCCATTCCACTTTCATATAAATTCTTTACATTATAGATGAGCCAATCATGGGGAATTTCTACAGGATAGTATTGGATATTATTTTTAGAAAACATCCAACCATCATTTAATGATATCATTCTTAAACCTCCTAATTAAAACGTTTTAGTAAGTAAATATAGTGCTAAAAGTAAAAGAAATAGTACTAGATTAACCGTTATCAAATCTTGTGATTAATGATAATCTTGTATGTTAGAATATTATTGTTAATTTGTATGTTTAATTTAGTAAATTTTAAAATTATTCTAAAATAATAAACAATTATCATTTGAGTATCTTTATGATACTAGTATACATTATATGAATTAATAACAAAATTTACAAGCATTTTCCATAAATACAGCAATATTTGGTTGGATATTAGCAATAATTAAGAAGTCTGATTTGGTTATATGTTATATAATATAAGTTGGAAATATAAAAAAATGTACAATTTACTTAGAAATCGGGTTTTGGGAAAATGATATTATTTAATTCGATTGAAAGTCAGTAAAGATGTATTACTACAAAAGAACGAAACTTTTTATGCATTAAACTTGTTACAAAAATTCAGAAAGAGGTGCAAGATGAAAGCTACACCAAATAGAACTTTATCAAGCAAAAACCAAAAAAGAGTTAATTACATTAAGCGTTATTGGACTTTATATCTTCTATTATTATTACCACTCACTTATTTTGCAATTTTCAAATATATACCGATGACCTATATACAGATTGCATTTAAGGATTATAGTATAGTCCAGAATGTGTGGGAGATGGAATGGGCAAATCACAATGGCTTTGAGTATTTTATTAAAGCATTTTCCAATCGAGATTTTATATATGCAGTTAGGAATACCTTGTTATTAAATTTATTGGACTTATTGATTGGTTTTCCAGCTCCGATTATACTAGCTCTTCTTTTAAATGAATTAACATTTAAGAGATTTAAAAGAGTTACGCAGACAATTGTATACATGCCTCATTTCCTTTCTTGGATCATTATTTATGGATTAGCACTTCAACTTTTAGCTCCTGATGGCTTGGTTAATTTACTTTTGAATAAGTTCGGTGTTGAGTCGATACCTTTTCTTACAGATCCTACGCACTGGGTATTTACCTATATCTTTTTAGGTATCTGGCAAAGTGTTGGCTGGAATTCGATAATTTACTTAGCTGCAATAACTGGAATCAATCCAGAATTATATGAAGCAGCGGCCGTTGATGGTGCAGGTAGAATAAAAAAGATGTGGCATATTACATTACCAGGGATTAAACCTACTATAGTGGTTTTATTAATAATGAGTCTTGGTCGTATCTTAGGTAGTGATTTTGAGAGACCATATGCTTTGGGTAATAAATTGGTTAGTAGTGTTTCTAATGTAATCTCTATCTTTGTGTATAACTATGGTATCAGAGGTTTACAGTTCTCATTAACAACTGCAGTTGGTTTATTTCAGTCTGTTATCTGCGTAATATTCCTACTTTTAGCGAATTCCATTGCTAAGAAGTTTGGCGAACGTGGTATTTGGTAAGAGGGGAGGGAGAGCGTTATGATTAAATCAAAGAAAACTAAAGTTGGAGATTTTATTATTGCATTTATCTGTTGCTTCATAATATTAATTTGCATTTTGCCTATTTTTAATATACTAGCCCGTTCACTAAGTTCTTCAGAAGCATTAATTAAAAAGCAAGTTATGTTACTTCCAGTAGGGTTAAATTTCGAGGCTTATCGAAATATTCTAAATGATTCAAAATATGTATGGTCCATTTCTTGGACTGCAATATTAACGGTTATAAGTACTGTGGTATCCATGTTTATGACAACCATATGTGCATATCCTTTAATCTATGATAACTTAAAGGGAAAACGATTTTTAAATACCGTAATTATATTTACCATGTATTTTAATGCAGGTACGATACCGAATTATTTATTACTAAAAGATATAAATCTACTTAACAATCCTCTTGTACTTATCATTCCAGGATGCCTTAGCGTTTTTAATATGATAAATATGCGTAGCTTTTTATTTGGTATACCGGATAGTTTAAGAGAATCTGCTCAGATTGATGGTGCAAGCTTTATACAAGTACTTCTTAAGATATACATACCATTATCGACTCCTGTAATCGCAACCTTATCTTTATTTTATGCTGTAGGACGATGGAATGGATTTACGGATGCCCTTATGTTTATGAATGACCGACGTTTTTATCCAATTCAATTACTTTTATATAATATATTAAATAGTATTATGC